>NZ_QUEC01000017.1:0-83860 GCF_003478095.1 Clostridium sp. AF34-10BH | reverse complement strand
TGCCAAGGGCTACGGGGATTTGATAGCATTTCTTTACTAACTCTCAATTTACAAAACATTTAAAAACAGTATTGACTTTTTCCAGGCATATGGTAATATAAACATATGAACAGTGGTTCATATGAATGAATATTAAAACTAAATGCAAATCATTAGCAACTAAACAAAAAATGCGAATGGAGAAAGAGGAGGATATTACCATGAAGAAAACTTACAAGATCGAAGTAGACTGTGCAGCTTGTGCTCTGAAGATGGAGGATGCAGCGAAGAAGGTAGAGGGTGTTACCGATGCAACCGTCAGCTTCATGACCCAGAAGATGAAGGTGGAATTTGCCGATGGCAGCGATGAGAAGGCCGTTATGGAGAACGTGGTAAAAGCCTGCAAGAGAGTAGAGGATGACTGCGAGATCTATTTATAGGATGCTCTCGGAAAAGAGGAAGCTATGACTAAGAAACAGAAAAAAGTACTGGTCCGCATCATTGTGGCGGCAGTACTGTTAATTATTTTGCATTTTGTACCTCTGGAAGGGATCTGGCTGGGACTGCTGTACCTGATTCCTTATGCGGTGATCGGCTATGATATTCTCAGAAAAGCCGTTCTGGGCATTATGCACGGTGAAGTGTTTGATGAGAATTTCCTGATGGCGGTAGCTACCGTAGGTGCCATGGGACTGGGAGAGTATTCCGAAGGCGTGGCCGTTATGCTGTTCTACCAGATCGGTGAACTGTTCCAGGCGGTAGCTGTGGGCAAGAGCCGTCAGAACATCAGCGCCCTGATGGATATCCGCCCGGATTATGCCAACATTGAGGCAGAGGACGGCAGCTTAGAGCAGGTAGATCCCGATGATGTAGAGATCGGAACCGTGATTGTGGTACGTCCCGGTGAAAAGGTTCCTATCGATGGTGTGGTAGTGGAAGGTACATCCACACTGAATACCAGTGCCCTGACCGGTGAAAGCGTCCCCAGAGAGATCACAGTGGATCAGGATGTGATCAGCGGCTGTGTGAACCTGACCGGATTACTTAAGATCCGTACCACCAAGGAATTTGGAGAATCCACCGTATCCAAGATTCTGGATCTGGTAGAGAATTCCAGTATGAAGAAGTCCAAGTCTGAGAACTTTATTACGAAGTTCGCAAGATATTATACCCCGGCAGTCTGCTACAGTGCTCTGGCACTGGCCATCCTGCCTCCTGTGATCAACCTGATCATGGGCAATCCGGCAGCCTGGAGCACGTGGATCATTCGTGCCCTGACTTTCCTGGTAATCAGCTGCCCTTGTGCACTGGTCATTTCCATTCCCCTTTCTTTCTTCGGAGGAATCGGAGCAGCAAGTGCCTGTGGTATTCTGGTGAAGGGGTCCAATTATCTGGAAGCGCTGTCTGAGACCAAATATGTGGTATTTGACAAGACCGGTACTCTGACCAAGGGTGTATTCGATGTGACGGGTATTTACCCCGGCAGAGATTTCACAGAGGATGAACTGCTTGAGTATGCTGCATATGCGGAGAGCTATTCCAACCATCCCATCAGCAAGAGCCTGAAGATTTCTTACGGCAAGGAGCTGGAGGCGTCCAACGTCAGTGATGTGGAAGAAATCAGCGGACACGGCGTTACTGCCAAAGTAAATGGCAAGCAGGTAGCGGCCGGTAATGCGAAACTGATGAAGAGCCTGAATCTGTCCTATACGGAAAATACCGGTGTCGGTACAGTGGTACATGTAGCGGTAGACGGAAAATATGCCGGATACATCCTGATCTCTGATGTGATCAAGGATGGTGCGAAGGAAGCCATTGCATCTCTGAAGAATTCCGGTGTGAAGAAATGCGTTATGCTGACCGGTGACAGCAAAACAGTTGCAGAACATGTGGCCGGTGAGTTAAAATTGGATGAGGTACACAGTGAACTGCTTCCCGCAGACAAGGTAAGCTGCGTGGAGAAGCTGTTGCAGGACAAGAGCGAGAAGGAAAAACTGGCATTCGTGGGTGACGGTATCAACGATGCACCGGTACTTTCCCGTGCGGATATCGGTATCGCCATGGGAGCCCTTGGCTCAGATGCGGCCATTGAGGCAGCGGATGTGGTTCTGATGGATGACAATCCTGCCAAGATCGCTCTGGCTATGCGGATTTCCCGGAAATGTCTGCGCATCGTTTACGAGAACATCGTATTTGCGCTGGCAGTTAAGGCCATCTGCCTGATCCTGGGTGCGCTGGGTATCGCCAACATGTGGGTTGCTATCTTCGCAGACGTAGGAGTTATGGTACTGGCTGTGCTCAATGCCATCAGATGCCTGCGCATTAAAAACAATTAACCGGATGCAGGCAAAATATGCCTGCGTCATGAGATCACCGGTATTCCGGGAGAACAGGTGGACATGCAGACTTTTTTTTCAGAAATTACAGCACTGTGCAGGGATGAACAATTCCTGTACAGTGTTATGAAAAAATATCATTATGATCCGGAAGAATATCCCAATCTGAAGAGGCTGGCAGGTGAGATGATCCCCTGCCTGGAGACAGAAGCGGGATGGCAGGACAGAGAAATCCAAGAGACTTTTCCCGGGAGGGATCAGTCTTTTTTGGCTGTAGGCATTACTCTGGGAAAAGGGATCGATGCACTGCAGGAAAAGTATTTGCAGAACGGATTTCTGACAGAGAGTTATATGATCGAAGTACTGTCCAGTGAATTATTATTAGAAAGCTACCGGGCTTATACAGAGTGGCTGGTTGTGCATCGGAATCTGCATGTTGCCAGACTGCATTTTTTAGGTGGGGAGATTTCTGAGACTTCAGAACAAAAAATAAGCAGTCTGCTGCGGCTGGCGAACCTTCCCATGCTTCTGCAGGAGCTTGCATTGCCGGTTACCTGTAATGCAGCGTATTGTATGATCCCGAAGAAAAGTGTGGTATTTTATGCGGAACTGACAAAGGATCCTTTTACCAAATGTGCCGGAATCTGTCTGGGGTGCGGCAGGAGAGACTGCCCGAACCGCATGGAGGAAAAGGAGAATTTCCCTCTGCGGTTTGCGGACATGACGGACCGTCCGCTGTCCTATGGGTATGCCAGAATTTTTTCCAAAGCGGATGTAAAATAGGCTTATAGCGTACAAATCGGCAGAAAGTATTGTCCGAAATATTAAAATTCTGATAAGATTTATCAGACGACTTGTAAGTATAGAAAGAATATGGTATGATGCAATCACTTTCAAAGAGGAAAGATATCGTGTGTACGGTGTCTTTCCTCTTTTTATGTATACAATGAGTCAAACACGGATTTGTGCCTGCACAGGAGGCTGTATTTGACGAAGATACATCATCAAGCGTTTTTTATTCGGTGATCAAGTAAAAGATTTGAGAAGAGAGGTGGCTTATGGAGGTATTTTTAGAGGTAACGGTACAGCATAAAAAATATCATGCGGGATTTATGGAAAGAATGCGACAGCAACCGGAAGTCACATCCTGCTATCAGGTAGAGGGGGAATATGATTTCCTCGTAAAAGCGGATGTGACCTCGGAAAAGGAACTGGAAAAACTGGAGCGCGGCGTGCGTAAGATTAACGGTGTCTGCAGTGTGCAGCCGGTCTATGCCCTGCAGGAGATCATATAGTCATACCCGGAGCAGGGCATTGAAGGTCTCCTCTAAATTCAGCCTGCCGTAGCCCCATTCCCGGTTGGGGTAGTTCAGACCCTGTGTACGCACGGCACCGCGTATGAAATAACTGCGGATCTCCCGGCTTTCCGCCAGCCGGTTATTGCCTTCAATGACTGACCATTGGAAAAACTGAGCCACAGCTCCGGCAGTGATAGCGGCAGCCATGCTGCTTCCCGTACGGCGTCCGTCAATGGTAGAGATATTGACTCCGGGAGCGGATAAGTCCGGCCGGATCTGCCCGGTGCGCCCAAAGCCTCTGCCGGATTCTGCGTAAAAACTGTTGTTTTCTGCGTTGTAAGTAGAAACGCTCAGAACCTCCGGAGCCATCGATGGCTCGGTCAGAGTCATGTCGGGATCCGGATTGAGAAAATATACCGGAGTAGACAGAAATTCTGTGATAGGCAGCCACATGTGAAAATTACCGTTATATAAACTACCGGAAGCAGAGACACGAAAGGTCCAGATACCGGGGGTAGGATCCTGGATGCGTACAAGGATCAGTTCTTCGCCGGAATTTTCTTCCACAAGAGCAGAGTCGATAGTGACTCTGCTTTTTTCGTAGATAAAGGAATAGGTCACGCTTTGCTGCAACCCAAGGCGCAGTTCGGGAATATTTTCCCCACCGGGAGTGCGGATGTTCAGATTAAAAGCATCCGGCAGAGCACCCCAAAGCTCCAGCCAGAATCCGATACAGCCTTCACTGACCCGGATCTCCACATCACGGGAAGATTCCTCCGATGTCTGAGTGCTTAATCTTCCATGGTAATGGTGGGAGGCGTTCCCTTCATTTCCCCCGCAGACGATGGCGGCACGGCTCCTGCGGACAGCGAGGGAAGAGAGATACCGTGACAGGGAGGAATTGCCCGCGTGATCTCCCTGGTTGGTTCCCAGACCCAGACAGATGACTACCGGACGCTCGAAGAGCCGAACGAAGGATTCCGCGTATTTGATGCCCAGCATAATATCATTTTCCTGATAGGCGGGAACACCCTCGGGCACCAGATAAAAGCTGCGCAGATATTGCTTACATTCCTTGAGCTTCACCACGACGATGTCGGCACCCGGTGCAGCACCGATATAAGGATTGCCTTGTCTGACGACACTGCCGGCTGCGACTCCGGCGAGGATACTGCCGTGTCCGTTTTCGTCCCTGGAGGGAACGATGGAATAAGGATCCTCGGAACGCAACGCCAGGTTAATATCCTCTCTGCGGTATTCAGAACCATATTTTAACCCATCAGGGGGCGCTCCGGTCTGAACCGTCTGATCCCAGATCGCCAGGATGCGGCTATTGCCGTTCTCGTCCAGAAACACAGGATTTTGGTAATCAATCCCGGTATCGATAAAACACAGGATCACACCCTGCCCCGTGAGACTTAGGGGCGGACGCTGTACCTGGGTGATCCCACTGGCGATCAGGTCTGCCGGATCAAAGGGAGCGACACCGGGTGGCGTCTCACCGGAGGGAGATAGCTGCATGAGCCCATAAAGCTTCGGCATATTGTGATAGGGGAAAAAATCAATTTTCGGATTGCGGATTCCCAGATTGCCCAGATACAAAATCAAAAAATCTTCTCCGATGCGTTCATAACAATTATTGTCATCTCCCAGAAATTCCGATGCGGAAAAGTCTGTGATAATGTCATAAGTGTCCTCTGACAGGATCATTTCTTTGCAGTCCATGGGCGGTGCTCCGAAGAATTCATTTTTATAATATATACAACAGGTGATCTCTCCGTGCATTTCCGCAGAACTGATCCGTGGCATAAGGGAAAAGCTGTATCACATAGAATATTGTGAATATCAGGAAAAAGAAGGTAGAAATACCGGCAGGGGATCGTACGATGTGGGAACAGTCTATTTTCACAAAAGTATGGGAATTCGGAAAAGATGGAGCGGCAATGGTGAAGAAGCATTGTAAGAACGGGTTGATGCTGTGTGTTTTTTTGCTGGCAATGTTTTTCCTCGGAAGAAGCATTGGGGCCATTGCTTTCGGACTGCATCTTCAGCGGGAGATGAGCATCCGGGAGACGGCGGGGAGTGCATTGGAGAATACGCAGGAGGTACTTTCAGCAGAGAACTGGGGACTGGGATTCGGAACGGAAGGAACGCAGCCCACCGGCACGGCATCTGCGGAAGAACTAAAAGAGTACAATGCCTATTATGTAGGAGATGCGGAGGAGAAAAAGATATATCTCACTTTTGATTGCGGCTATGAGAACGGTAATAGTTCCGCTATATTGGATGCATTGAAAATGCATAATGCACCGGCGACCTTTTTTGTGGTAGGACATTTTCTGGAGTCGGCGCCGGAGATGGTGAAGCGCATGGTGGAGGACGGACATACTGTGGGAAACCATACCTATCATCATTATGACATGTCGAAAATTTCTGATCCGGCGGTTTTCCGGAAGGAAATGGATGACGTGAGAACTCTTTTTCAGGAGACCACCGGAACGGAGATGGCGATGTACTACCGGCCGCCCCGGGGAAAATACAGTGAGACGAATCTGCAGATGGCAAAGGATCTGGGGTATTCCACTTTTTTCTGGAGTCTGGCATATGTGGACTGGAACGTGGATGCCCAGCCCAGCCACGAGGAAGCTTTTTCCAAACTGACAGGCAGGATCCACCCCGGAGCGGTGGTGCTGTTACATAATACCTCGAAGACCAATGGGGAGATTCTGGATGAACTGCTCACAAAATGGGAAGAAATGGGTTATACCTTCGGAAAATTGGAAGAACTGGTGCAGTAGGGTTTGACTTCCCCTGCACCATACCCTATAATAGAGGACAGAAAAATATACTGGAGGACAACCATGGAAAAAGAACTGGTAGTTGTCATTGATTTTGGCGGACAGTACAATCAGCTGGTCGCCAGAAGAGTCAGAGAATGCAATGTATATTGCGAAATCTACTCTTACAAGACAGACTTGAATAAGATAAAAGCGATGAATCCCAAGGGAATCATCCTGACCGGCGGCCCCGCAAGCTGCTATGAATCCGGTGCGGCTACCTGCTCCGAGGATCTGTTTCACTTAGGAGTTCCTGTGCTGGGACTCTGTTACGGCGCACAGCTGATGACCCATGTGCTGGGTGGTAAGGTAGAGCGTGCAGCCGTTCGGGAATACGGTAAGACTGAGGTGAAGGTAGACCGCAGTTCCAAGCTGTTTTCCGATGTATCCGAGAATACGATCTGTTGGATGAGCCATTTCGACTATATCTCCAAGCTGGCTCCCGGCTTCCGTGCCGTGGCCACCACCGCCAACTGCCCCGTGGCAGCAGCAGAGTGTGTAGAGCGCGGACTGTATGCAATCCAGTTCCATCCGGAAGTACTTCACACCGTGGAAGGCTCCAAGATGCTGTATAATTTCGTACGCAACATCTGTGGATGCTGCGGTGACTGGAAGATGGATTCTTTCGTGGAAGAATCTATAAAGGCAATCCGTGAGAAGGTTGGCAACGGTAAGGTTCTCTGTGCATTGTCCGGCGGTGTGGATTCCTCTGTGGCAGCAGTACTGTTATCCAAGGCAGTCGGCGAGCAGTTGACCTGTGTCTTTGTAGATCACGGCCTGCTCCGTAAGAATGAGGGCGATGAGGTAGAAGCAGTCTTCGGTCCTAACGGTAATTATGACTTGCACTTTATCCGTGTGAATGCGCAGGAACGTTTCTACAGCAAACTGGCAGGTGTATCCGAACCGGAGCATAAGAGAAAGATCATCGGCGAAGAGTTCATCCGCGTCTTCGAGGAAGAGGCGAAGAAGATCGGTGCCGTGGATTTCCTGGTACAGGGAACCATTTATCCCGACGTGGTAGAGAGTGGACTGGGCGGCGAATCCGCAGTGATCAAGTCCCATCACAACGTAGGCGGCCTGCCCGACTATGTAGATTTCAAGGAGATCATCGAGCCTCTGCGCAACCTGTTCAAGGATGAGGTCCGTAAGGTAGGACTGGAGCTTGGTATCCCGGAGCACCTGGTATTCCGTCAGCCGTTCCCCGGTCCCGGACTGGGTATCCGTATCATCGGCGAAGTAACCGCCGAGAAGGTCAAGATCGTACAGGATGCAGATGCCATCTACCGCGAGGAAATCGCTAACGCAGGTCTGGATCGCGAGATCAACCAGTACTTCGCAGCCCTGACCAATATGAGATCCGTAGGCGTTATGGGGGATGAGAGAACCTATGATTACGCCATCGCACTGAGAGCCGTGAAGACGATCGACTTCATGACCGCAGAGAGTGCACAGATCCCTTATGAAGTATTACAGAAGGTGACCAGTAGGATCATCAATGAGGTGAGCCATGTGAACCGAGTAATGTATGATATTACCAGTAAGCCGCCCGGAACGATTGAGTTTGAATAAATCGAGTTGCTTAAAAAAGCCAGTGTTTATGCGGGTTTCAGCGATTTCGATTAGTCTTTTGATAACAAATTGATAACAGTCATAGCAAGTGCCATTATTCTTGTTATCCAGTGGTTTATGGGTAACGGAACAATTAACAGGTGGCTTGCAGACTAAAGTTCGGAGCTTGGCTCTGAACAAATTCCATATTATAAACTAAGCCCTTAGCTGTGGTTAATAACCATAGTTAAGGGCTTTTTTGTCGTTGCCAAAGCATCTGTAGGGAGCTGCCAGTGGCAGGTCCTGTAGGTGCTTATTTATCTTTCAAGTGGTCTTTGAATGCTTCCACGAGAGCGTCACTTAATTCCTGTGATGGAACTTTTGCCCAACGCTGTGTGGTGTCGAACTCTGGATAATGGTAACGCCAGTTATCGTATTCTTCTCTGTTGATTTCTTCGGAAGATAGCTTGTCTGCCTGTTCTTTCCAAGCATACAGCATTTTGAGGAGTTCATATGCTTCTCTGCCTTTGTCCTTGTTGACCTTTAAGCATACCTCTCCGTCTGCTTCACTGACAGTAAGACCGTAAATATCTTCAAGGGTAAACAGAGTGTGCATAAGACCGATATAGCTGTCTATGTCAGGAACATCAAGAGCCTGTGGAGAAACATCAAGCACCTGTGCCAATGCATTTGTAAGGTCTGCTTTCGGTTTGCGTGTACCAGTTTCGTACTGTGCCAAACGCACATCAGCACTCTTTTCTGGAAAACCGATTGCTGTACCGAGATACTTTTGTGTCATACCACGCATTAGTCTGAAAAAATGTATTCTTTCGCTGATAGCCATAATGATACGCTCCTTTTATATTTAGTGAAATAAGTATAGCAGAAATGTTTAGTGGAAGTCAAGAAAAACCGAAACAAAAATGTTTAATATTTTCTTTGCAACCACTTGACAATAGCAAATATGTTTAGTAAAATAAATTACGAATTAAACAAATATGCTTAATGCGACAACTGAATGACCGTCCGAAAAGCCAAACCGCCAAGACCTCGTCGGAGCAAGTTCCGTATCGTTCGCTTGTGTGCAAGCACAAAAGCTCATTCGCTGCACTGCTCCTCCTCTTCCCCAAAAGTCTCCGACTTTTCGGGAACCCCTATACGAGCGAGCGCCTGATGTACTGCGGTGCATTGGGACAGCACAGCGCCTGCCGACAAGCAGGAGTGCCTGTTGGAACTTTAACACGGAGAAAGCGGCAAGCAAAAAATTATTTTAAGAAAGGAAGAAAAAGGATATGGAAAACAGATTTATCCGAGCCGAAGATGTGGCTCAGGAACTAAACGTATCAAAACCTTATGCATATAAACTCATCAGACAATTAAATGAGGAATTGAAAGCAAAGGGCTTTATTACGATTGCAGGGCGTGTAAATCGCCAGTATTTTTACGAAAGGCTCTACGGAGCAGGAAAGGGGGAAATGTAAATGCCGGTATTTAAGAATGAAGATAACGGTACTTGGTATGTGATGGCAAGGTATGTGAACTGGAAAGGGGAACGCAAGCAGAAATGCAAGCGTGGCTTTGCTACCAAACGAGAAGCACAGGAATGGGAAAGAATGTTCAAATTGCAGACTTCTTCAGACCTTGATATGAGTTTTGAAGCCTTTACGGAGCTTTATATCAATGATGTGAAGAACCGTTTGAAGGAAAACACGTGGCTTACCAAAGAGCATATCATACGCACAAAGATACTTCCGTATTTCGGGAAACTGAAAATCAGCGAGATTTCCACAAAGGAGATTATTACTTGGCAGAATGAAATGCTTGCCTATCGTGATGAGAAGAAAAAGCCTTATTCACAGACGTATCTGAAAACGCTGCACAATCAGTTGTCCGCCATTTTCAATCACGCTGTCCGCTACTATGAACTGCGTTCCAATCCTGCGGCAAAGGTGGGAAATATGGGACGTGAGGAACACAAGGAAATGCTGTTCTGGACAAAGGAAGAATACAAGAAATTCTCTTTTGAGATGATGGACAAGCCTGTTTCCTTTTATGCGTTTGAAATGCTTTACTGGTGCGGTATCCGAGAGGGCGAGCTGTTAGCTTTGACTCCGGCAGATTTCAACTTTGATAAGGAAACAGTCACAATCAATAAATCCTATCAGCGTTTGAAAGGGCAGGATGTGATTACTTCTCCGAAAACGAAAAAGAGCAACCGCACGATTAAAATGCCGAAGTTTCTGTGTGAGGAAATGAAAGAATATCTCGGTATGCTTTACGGATTGAAGAAGAAAGACCGTATCTTTACGGTGACGAAAAGCTATCTTCATCACGAGATGGACAGAGGGGCAAAGGCGGCAGGCGTGAAGCGTATCCGCATTCACGATCTCCGTCACAGCCACATTTCACTCTTGATTGATATGGGCTTTTCTGCGGTGGCGATTGCTGACCGAGTTGGTCACGAAAGTATTGATATTACTTATCAGTACGCACACCTCTTTCCGTCAAAGCAGATTGAGATGGCAGAAAAATTAGATGATTTAGGGAAAGGAGATTTTGAAAATGTCAGCTAAGAACAGAGATAACAAAAATCGTTGGAGGAATATCACAGTAGGGTTTCGAGTATCGCCCGAAGAAAACGAACTCATTAACAGAGCTGTAGCTCTATCAGGATTGCCAAAACAGGAGTATTGTTACCGCCGTTGCTTAAATCAGGATGTGGTGGTACAGGGCAATCCGAGAGTGTATAAGGCGTTGAAAACGGAATTTGCCACAGTCCTTGCGGAACTGAAAAGGATTGAAGCAGGAAAAGGTGTGGATGATGAACTGCTGAGTGTAATAGAACTGATTTCCATTATTCTCGGCGGTTTGAAAGGAGAGGATGCGAATGGAGAATAAAAAAGAAATGACTATTCCAAATGTATCTGCGGCAACAGATGCGGAACAGTCACTTTCCAAATGTACTGACAATAGTATAGTCAATCAGGATACGGATTTCAAGGGGTACGAGCAATCTTTTGAAGAAATGCAAAGGGAAATACTCAGACAGTTAGACCCTTCCTATCTGAAAACAGTATCAATGACAACGCTGTATGATACGGTGTTTGAGGTTCAGACACCACTTATCGACGGTCTGCTCCAAAGGGGAACTTACCTTTTCGTAGGTTCCCCGAAAGTGGGAAAGAGCTTTATGATGGCACAGCTTGCCTATCATATCAGCACAGGCACACCGCTTTGGGAGTATAAGGTGCGTAAGGCAACGGTGCTTTATTTTGCCCTTGAAGATGATTACCCACGTTTGCAGAAGCGATTGTTTCAGATGTTCGGTGCAAAGGAGACAGGCAATCTGTATTTCGCAACGGAATGTAAAACGGTCAATGGCGGACTGGAAGAACAGATAAGAGGGTTTATGAGGGAACACCCAGACACAGGCTTGATTATCATAGACACCTTAAAGCGTGTGCGTGAAGCAGGCGGAGCAGATTACAGCTACGCAAGTGATTATGATGTTGTGGCAAGGCTGAAAGCGTTGGCAGACAGTTACAAGGTTTCAATGCTTATTGTTCATCATACACGCAAACAAAAATCGGAAGATATATTCGATATGATTTCAGGCACGAATGGTCTGATGGGTGCGGCAGACGGTGCATTTGTTCTCAGTAAGGACAAGCGTACTTCCAACAATGCCACACTTGATGTTGCTGGCAGAGACCAGCAGGATATGAAAATCCATCTTGTAAGGGACAGCGAGCGATTGGTGTGGAACTTTGCAAAATCGGAAACGGAGATGTGGAAAGAACCGCCCGAACCTCTGCTTGAGAAGATAGCGGATACGCTCTTTTCGGAAAGTGACAGATGGGAAGGAACTGCTTCGGAACTTTGCGAAAGGCTTGCGGTGGATATAAAGCCGAATGTACTTTCTTTAAGGCTCAGTATCAACGCAAGCAGGCTGTTTCGTGATTACGGTATCCGTTATCAGAACAGCCGCACACACGACGGAAGAAAGGTTTCACTTTGGAAAGAAACCGAGCAGACGGCGTGACAAACGGTGTCAAAGGTGTCAATGTTTTTGAGAGCAGCACGCTGTGAAAAACATTGTCACCATCGTCACACTTTGACACCGGATAAAGTTTAGGGGAGTGTGCAGAGAGTGCCTTTTCAAAGGCGGCTCTTTGGTCTCGCCTGCTGGCTCGGTCGGTTCGCAGGCGTGTGTGCCACCGGCACACGCTCACCCCTCGGAGAGCCTTCGGAGAACGCAAAACCTGTTTACAGGTCGCATTTTTGATGGGTGTACCCGTCAAAAGTGCTTTTGCGTTACTTTTGACAAAAGTAACAAAACCTGAGAATGTTGAAATTTACAGATGGGAGATGAAAAAATGCAGAGAACGATAAGTGCAATGGTCGGTAAAGGCTCGGTCAATCACAATAGCCGAAAGTTCCGAGCAGAAAATGTAGACGGAACTCGTACTCATCTCAATATCGACTACTGCAATGAAAATATAAAGACAGTTTATCACGAATTGTTTGATGAAGCATTGGAAAGATACAATGCCAAGCAGATAAGGTCAGACCGAAAGATAAAAGATTATTATGAAAAAATCCGAAGTTCCAAGCAGGAAAAACCGTTCCACGAAATCATTTTACAGGTGGGCGGTAAGGGAAATATGAACGCCGATACGGAAAACGGAGAACTGGCAAAGCAGATTTTAGATGAATACTATCAGGGTTTTCAGGAGCGAAATCCACAGCTTCGGGTGTTCTCGGCTCATCTGCATATGGATGAAGCTACACCACATCTGCACATAGATTTTGTACCTTTTACCACAGGCAGCAAGCGTGGACTTGATACAAGAGTGTCACTAAAGCAGGCTCTTGCAACGCAAGGTTTTAAGGGCGGCAGTCGTGGCGATACGGAGTGGTCGCAATGGATACAGTCCGAAAAAGAACAGCTTGCGGCGGTGATGGAACGTTATGGGATTGAGTGGGAACATTTAGGCACACACGAAAAACATCTTTCTGTTTTGGATTATAAAAAGCAGGAAAGAGAAAAAGAAGTGGCGGCATTAGGTGCGAAAATCGAGCAGAAACAGATTGAATTTGATGTGTTGTCGGAACGAGTATTGAACTATGATAAGGCAAAAGACGAGCTGTCAAATCTTGAAATAGAGCTTGATACTGCACCGAAATATCAGTTGCCAGAACCAGAGAAATTTATGACTGCAAAGGCATATAAAACCAAAATGGCAGAGCCGGTTGTAAGGAAATTGAAGCAACTTGTCAAAACGGTGCTTGCCCGCTGCTTTGAGGGGTGGGACAACTATCATAGGCTGAATACAGCGAATGCACAGTTATACCGCACCAATCAGCGTTTGGAGAAAGTCAATGAAAGATTGACCGAAGAAAACAAAATCCTAAAAGCAGAAAATAAAGATTACAGCCTGCTCCGTAAGGTTTTTGGTCGCAAACAGATAGATGATTTGTTGGAGCAGGCAAGAACAGTTAAAGGTCGCAAGCGTGATAATACACGATCACGATAGACAAAAATCACAGGAGGAAAAGGAAAATGACAAAGACAATTTTTGAAGAAATGGGCGGAACTTATAGACAGGTGGGTGATTATTTATTGCCGAACATCACAGTACCAGCCGAAGAAGAAATAGAGCCGATTGGTTTATGGGGGAAACGACATGCAAGGCATTTAAAGGAACACTATAAAGTGTTATATATGAACCTGCTGACAAGCGGAAAGCTGCATAGTTATCTTGCAGAAGTCGATAAGCAAGCAGAGGATATGTTTCTTCGACTGGTAAAGGAATATGCCGACAGACAAGATGTGACGGAACAATTAAAGAAAGATAATCCCTACGAATGGATTGGAAGAATGAATAATATTCAGGCTTGTGTGAGGGAAGTTGTAGGAACGGAGTTGATTTACACATAAGCGTTTTACGGTATGGTGCTCCTGCGTTTGCTGGAGTGCTGTGGTTGTGGTTGTAAAGAGGTTGTGAAAGATTGAATTTCGTAATGGTTGGATGTATAATTAGGAAGTGAAAATTTTAATTTGCACTTCCATAAGGTGAAATGTATTGACACAAAAAATACAGTATGATAGTATTGCCATTAGAAGAAAGAAAGGCACATTTTGTGTAAGGTGAGGAAATGATTAATAGATAATTTGATTTAAGTAAGACACATATAGTTATTGAGCCTGTAGAGAATAGGTTTGTTTTGTGTACGCTTAAGTTGGATTATCGCAAGAGGCATTTCCTTTGTTTTCCTTTTGGAAAAGAAATAAGGGGCTATTTAGCGAGTCTATTTTTGCGTATGCAAAAAAGACTCGTTTTTGTGTGTTCAAAATAATAATTGGCTCAGACTTCGAAAAGGAGAAACTTTAATGTTGCAGATAAAAAAATTAAATTTAACACATAAAAAAGACCTGAGAATAATTCTTAATGATTTCAACCTTGTGCTAAATGATGGAGATAAGGCAGTTATTATTGGAGAAGAGGGAAATGGGAAATCGACATTAATGAAGTGGATATACAATCCGTCGCTTGTAGAAAACTATATAGAAGCAGATGGGGAAAGGATAATGGGACACGAACGTCTTGGTTATCTTCCGCAGGAGATGCTCGATGAAGATAAGGAAAAAACAATATACGAATATTTTTCTGAAGAGGAAATATTCTGGGAGAAAACGCCTAAAGAATTGTCTGTTATTGCGGGAAAATTTGGAATGAAAAATGATTTTTTCTACAGTAACCAGACAATGGGTAGTCTTTCAGGAGGCGAAAAAGTCAAGACACAACTTATGAGGCTTTTCATTCGCGATGTTTCTGTGCTGTTGTTGGACGAACCTTCCAATGACATCGACATTGCGACGCTTACATTACTGGAAAAAATCATAAATGACTGGAAGCACATTGTGCTTTTTATTTCACACGATGAAACGCTGATAGAGCGTACTGCCAACATGGTGATACATATCGAGCAGATTATACGAAAAACAAAGGCGAGATATACCGTGGCAAAGCTTCCCTATAGACGCTATGTGGAAGAACGGCTTCATAAATTTGAAATCCAAAAACAGCGGGCACTGAGTGACCGTAGGGAGAAAAAGATTCGCGATGAAAAATATCAAAGAGTTATGCAGAGTGTACAAGGTGCATTAAGAAGTTGTACCAGACAAGCACCGTCTGTTGCCAAAAACTTAAAGGACAAAATGCATACGGTTAAGGCAATGGAACGAAGATTTGAAAAAGAAGATGAAAATATGACTCAGATGCCGGAACAGGAAGAAGCAATCTTTGTCAAATTAGGGGATGAAAACTCACACATTCCCGCAGGAAAAACGGTCATAGAATATGAACTTTCAAAGCTTGTGACTCCGGATGGCAAAAGAATTTTAGCAGAAGGAATTCATTTAAAAATAAAAGGTTCAGAAAAAATCTGTATGATAGGAGCCAACGGGGCAGGAAAAACGACTCTTCTAAAAAAGATAGCGGAAGAACTCCTAAATCGGAATGACATTAAAGCAGAATATATGCCTCAAACTTATGAAGACCTGCTGGATTTGGATGTTACACCGGTTGATTACCTTGATAAAACAGGAGATAAAGAAGAGCGTACAAGAATTAGAACATACCTTGGTTCACTTAAATACACACCAGATGAAATGGAGCATCCGATTCGGGAGTTATCAGGCGGACAAAAGGCGAAAGTGCTTCTCTTGAGGATGAGCTTAAGTGGTGCAAATGTTCTTATTCTGGATGAACCGACAAGAAATTTTTCACCATTGTCCGGTCCGGTAATAAGAAAAATGCTCCGAGAATTTCCGGGGGCTGTCATTAGCATTTCTCACGATAGAAAGTATATTGAAGAGGTGTGCGATAAAATATATCAGCTAAATCCTAATGGATTACAGCTAATTGGTGATTGATAACAAAAAGGATGAAAGACTGACAAATTTCAGGCTTTTAGTGAGTTGGAAAGCATACAAAGATTTGAATTTGGAGGATAGATTATGGTACGTACAGAAGATGCATGTGAAATTATAAAATATGCTTTGCAAAACGAAATTAAAGTATATTTAGATGGCGGATGGGGTGTTGATGCACTTCTTAAAAGAGAATCAAGAATACACAATGATATTGATTTGTTTGTTGAACTGAAACATTATCATGATTATATTTATGTGATTAAGCAGCATGGATTTGAGGAAGTAAATACTGATTATACAACGGATGGTCATACTGTCTGGAAAGATGATAAACAAAGAATCATTGATTTACATTGTTTTGAATTTACAGATGACGGAATTGTTTATGAGGGAGATATATTTCCATCAAAAACTTTTTCCGGTATTGGAAAAGTTGGAGATATAACTGTTTCTTGTATTGAACCATTGAGTCAGGTAATGCTTCATTTGGGATATGAACACGATAAAAATGATGTGCATGATGTGATGCTGTTGTGTGAAACATTTCAAATAGCAATACCAGATGAATATAAGGAAAAGTAAAATTTCAGTTTTGTGTTGAATCTCTAAGCAAAATAGCTTATAATTTGACATGCTACATATAGTTATTATCCACAGTTATCGAGTAGGTGTTATCAATGCCGATAACAAAATGATAACATTAGCTCGTATAGGCAGGATAATATGGATATATCAAATAATCAAAAGAACGAGAAACATTACAGAGAATAATTCCTAAACAAAAAGCGTTAGTCTTTGTAGAGTTTGAATAAAAAGGTAAATCCCTGCAAAGCCTGTATTTATGGGCTTTGTAGGGATTTTTTTAGTGTGAATGGGTACGTTTTGGGTACAAAATTTTTTTAATAATAATTAATTGATGCTTGAAAAAATTTAATTAACGGATAATGGATAGTAATTGGCATTATTGGATCAATATCAGTATCACCTTTAAACATAAATCTAGAAGTTGAACCATAGTTACCAATTATTCCTATATCGTATAAATCTTTTAATATTTCGGGTGTTTTTCGTTTAGTAACTAACTCATTCACTTCATCAAAAAAGTCTTTTTTGCTATTCAGATGATGTTGGAAATCTGAAACTGAAAAAGGCAACTGTATTCCTGTCAACGATTTTTTTATACCCTCTACTTCTTTATCACTATATTTTACCGTTAAAAATTCTTCAAATTCAATCCATGATTCTTCTGCATAAGATTTGCGTGCGGTATCAAAGCATTCTTGATCAATAACATTTTTATTTCCGTGAAGTCGTTGGATAACAGTAAAAAGTCTTATTATATCTCTTGGCTTATACCATGTCTGATCAAGTATATAATTTTGTATTTCTTTTTTGTTGTTTCCAATATATGGTATAAAATATGTTTCCCAAATATCAGGAGATGGTTCAAGCCCTAATTTAGATTCACTGAAATGTATTCTTTTTTCTAACATTTTTAATAGAGGGTGGTTTCTGATATTTCCCCCTTTTTGCTCCCATGAAATAGTAACACCAAAATCATGAATAGTTTTATTTATTTCTAGTCCTTTGGAAATTATATTTTTGTATACTTCACTACGTATTGCAGTAATTAAGAAAACATTGAAATTATGCGTTCTATTAATATCGGATAAGTACTCTATTGCAAAAATTAAATCTCGAATCAAAGTGACATCTCGCTGATATTTTTTTGTCTGTTTAAAGGCTAATTCAAGCTCATCAATGAAAATATAGATTTTATCTTCTACAGGGGTTAAAACAGAATATAGGTTTATTATTTGTTTGGCCAAAGATGTAAATGATACAGATTTTTTTTCTGAATCAACCCATTCAAATTCTAAATTGGCTTTAGCTATTTTGCTAAAATCAATTTCAAGGTTTCCACGCCTCATTTTAGGAAGTATTTTTTTAATAGTATTATCAGCTCCTAATTCGCCATAGATAGCATTAAGCAATGTATATAACTTTGTCCATGATTCAGTGTTGCGATCGAATACGCCATATTCGGTTCTCGAAAGTCTAGATACAATCACTTTGATTAGGTAAACCTGCCATGCAAGTGAACAGTCTAATGTGAAATCAGTAGGGATTTCACTATCTATTATTTCTTCGAAAGAATTATTGGGGAGAGCAGATCGTTTTATTTGGTTACGTTCTTCCTCATCTACATCTCTTTTAAAACGAATAAATTCACTAAAATTTTGGGACGGATTTTCAGAAATTATACTTTCGAGGTATTTGAGAAGCATGGTTTTACCAGTGCCTTTGTTTCCAAAGATATAATATGTTGAGCCATCAAGTAGGCGTGATATATCAATATTAGGAAACTCATAAAAAAGTCCTTTGCAAGTATCTTGTCCATATTCGAGAAATTCGTTATAACCGTCAATTTTTCCAAAATAAATATCTTTAATTTGTAAATTTTGCATATAGATTCTCCTTTGCATATTATTAAGAATTTTATAGTGATTAGAATTTAGAATTTAATCCAATCTTATCCAAGGTTTCATCATGTGTCTTCTGAATTTTCAATCTATCCTGCCACGTCTCCGATTCCGGATATATATCCATCCAAAGATTAAAGTCCGCTTCTGCCTTCAGCAGTGCTTCTCCACGTTTTTTGACATCTTTTATTCCATTGCATTTCTCGACTTCATCCATATATTTTTCATATCGTTCTAACCATGATCGCATCAGCGATAATGTTCCAAAGCTGATTCCTACCATATCATTTCCGTCTTTATCCTGATATTCAAATAATGAACCGTCATACTGGCGAAATACCTGAAACAGTCTATGCATGGCTTTTACACCATCAAAATCTGAATTTGCAAGTACTTCGGGATTGACCGCAAGTGCCTCTGCTATTTTTTCAAGGGAAGATGGTTTCGGATTTCTTCTGCCACTCTCGTAAGCACGAATATAGGCTTCGCTTGCACCAACCATTTCTCCTAATTGTCTTTGCGTTAGGTGACGTTCCTGACGGATGCGTCTTATATTTTCGCCAACTGTCATTGTGATTTCCTCCTGCTTTAAAGCTATGGATGTTTCAATATCATATATAGCATACCACACAAGATAAAAAAATAAAAGAAAAAAGATATTGACACGAAACAAATGTTACGATATTATAAAAACGAAACAAAATGATACTATGCAGAAACAAAGAAAGGAAAGAACACTATGAACGAAAAAATTTACTACAGTGCAGAAGACATTGCAAAGATGCTCGGTGTGAGCATGGGAAAATCCTACAAGATTTTACGAGAAATGAATAAGGAGCTTGCCGGAAAAGGTTTCCTTACAATCGCAGGCAAAATTCCGGTGGAGTATTTTCGTGAGAAATGGTACGGCGGAGCCAAGGAGGTGAGTGCATGAGCTGCAGTGCAAAGCGAGATCCAAACGGTACATGGCATATCCAGTATCGGTGGACAGACTGGACGGGAACCAAGAAGAAATCCCAGAAGCGAGGGTTTAAGACGAAGAAGGAAGCAGAGGAATGGTATGCGCATTTCATATTGCAGCAAACCTCTGATCCGACCATGACCTTGAATGATTTCTGGGAGATATATAAGGCAGATATGGAGAAACGACTGCGGAAAACCACCATGAAGCAGAAAGAATATGTGATGAAAGATAAAGTGCTTCCGTATTTTGGAAATACACCTATCAATGCAATCACAGCTCCTATGATACGAAAGTGGCAAGGCGAAATGATTGATAAAGGATTTAAGCCTACCTATCTGAAAACAATCAATAATCAGCTTAGTTCCATTCTCAACTATGCGGTGCGATTCTATGAATTACGCTCCAATCCATGCCACAAGGCAGGCAGTATGGGAAAAAGCAAAGCGGATGAACGCCCGTATTGGACGTTGGAAGAATTTCAGAAATTTTCAGATGCAATTATGGATAAAAGAGATTCTTGGATGGCATTTCAGATATTGTTTTGGACAGGTATGCGTATTGGAGAATTACTTGCTTTGCAGGTGAAAGATGTAAATTTCGAGGATGGAACTATCCGGGTGGATGAATCACTTACAAGGCTTGATGGAGAAGATTTGATTACAGCTCCAAAGACAGAAAGTTCGGTACGAGTGATAACTATTCATAAGGAATTGCAGGACGAGATTCGAGAATATATCAGCACATTGTATCGACCAAAACCGGGAACCAGATTATTTGCAGGAAGAACAAAGAGTTTCTTTGAGCATGAGATGGAACGCGGAATTAAGTTGTCTGGAGTTAAGAAAATCACAGTACATTGTACCAGACACAGTCATGCAAGTATGCTGGTGCAGATGGGGTTCAGTCCGATTGAGATTGCTAAGAGGCTGGGACATGGAAAGGTGACGACAACGATTGAAACCTATTGCCACCAGTCAAGGGATGCACAGGAGAAAATTGCAGACCGTCTTGGAAAAGTGGATCGAGGTGAGGAAGATGGCGTGTAAACGGGAGGATAGATTTCGGCATAATACAATCGCATTCTGGCTGAGTGATGAAGAAAAAGCAGAAGTTGAGGCAAAAATTATATTATCGGGAGTGCCGAAAGGTGAATATTATCGAAAGTCAGTTTTAGAGCAGGAAATTAAGGTAGTGTCAGGCAATTATATGTCATTTCGATTATCAAAGGTGTTAGAGCGGATATGTGAGGAACTGCATAACGAAAATTTAGAAAATGAACTGCTTTTAAGGGCATTGGTCAAAGAATTGATTGCATTACAGAAAAATGCCCCTGCTGGTAACAGGGACATTACAGAATAAAAAGGAAAAAGCCTTTCTATCCACAACAAATTTATTATAGCAAAGGCTTTCTCCGCAGGAAAGGAGAAATTTGTGATTTGAATATATTTTCAGAAGTGAAAGAGCAGCTAACCACAAGACAGGTAGCGGAAAGTTATGGACTTCGTATCCGCAAAAATGGTGTTGCCTGCTGTCCATTCCATGATGACAGACATCCAAGCATGAAGGTGGATAAAAATTATCATTGCTTTGCTTGTGGTGTGGGTGGAGATGTGATTGATTACACAGCAAGAATGTATGGATTATCCCAATACGATGCCGCAAAGAAATTGATTGAGGATTTTGGATTACATGTTCAGACAGAAGCAATGAGCAGAGAAGAAAGGCAAAGGCTTCGCAGGGAAAAAGAGGAGCGCATGCGCATTATTCAGATTAAGAAAAAATTTTCCAGATGGTGTGAGGAAACAATAGAACTGTTAAAAGATGCGATGATACAGATTGAATATAGTGGAGAGCTGCTTTATGGCAAGCCACCGGATGTAATATTTTCAGAGGATTACGCCATGATGCTTCATGCAGAACCAATCATCAATTATTGGCTGGATATTCTCTGTATGGGAAGTGAGCAGGAGAAAAAAGAGTTATTTATGCAGGGCAGAAAAGAGGTGGAGCAGGTTGCAGGAAATGTCAGAAAGTGGAGCAGATGTATCATGGGACGATGTCAGGAAAGTGCTTGAGGAGGAAAAGAGCAGTGCAGAGGATATTCAGGCTGACCTTGTAAGAAATAATAAAGGGAATATCTGCCAAAGCATTGATAATTGTATGACTGTTTTTCAGCGAGATCCTTTGTTAAAAGGTGCCATCAGAAAAAATGAACTTTCCGGGAAAATAGATATTGTTGGTGATCTTGGATGGGAAAGAACATCTTCCAGTCTGACTGATACCGATGTGTACCAGCTTCATTGGTATCTGGAAAAGCAGTATGGACTGAAAAATGAGAGGAACATCAACAAAGCCATGAATATCGCAGCCAGCGAGAACCGATATCATCCGATTCGGGAGTATCTGGAGCAGCTTGTATGGGATGGAAAGTATCGAATTGGAAGATTGCTTCCTAAATATCTGGGAGCCGAGGAGGATGCCTATACCAGAGAAATGATGCAGCTTCTCATGCTGGCGGCGATACATAGGGTATATGAGCCGGGATGTAAGTATGAAATCATGGTGTGTTTGGTGGGTGGACAAGGCGCAGGAAAGTCTACATTTTTCCGGTTCCTTGCAATCAATGATGAATGGTTCTCGGACGATCTGAAGCGCATGGATGATGATAATGTATACCGGAAAATGCAGGGGCATTGGATTATCGAAATGTCAGAGATGATGGCTACGGTTAATGCCAAGAGTATTGAAGATATCAAATCATTTATAAGCAGACAGAAAGAAACTTATAAAATTCCTTATGAAACACATCCGGAGGACAGACCAAGACAATGCGTGTTTGTTGGCACATCAAACAGCATGGATTTTTTACCATTAGACAGAACCGGCAATCGCAGATTTGCACCGATACTGGTACATCCGGACAGAGTGGAGAAGCATATTCTGGAGGACGAGAAAGAGGCAAGGAATTATATCATTCAGGCATGGGCAGAGGCAATGGAGCTGTATCGAAGCGGTCAGCATGAATTGAAATTATCCAAAGATACAGAAAATTATCTGCGCCAGATGCAGAAAGAGTTTATGCCGGAGGATGCGAAAGTCGGAATTATCCAGTTGTGGCTAAATGAACTGTCACAGGATTATGTATGCAGCATCATGATTTACAAAGAAGCATTTGACCATGAATACGATATGCCGAAGGACTGGGAATTAAAGGAAATCAATAATGTCATGAACAACAGTATTTCCGGCTGGGAGAAAATATCGTCCCACCGATTTGCAGAATATGGAATACAAAGAGGATGGCGCAGGATAGTCGATAAAGAAGAATTTCATAAATTGCCGGAACATGCAGAAATACCATTTGATAAAAAATAAGTTTTTTAATACTTGTTTACAAATTCTGTTTACAGTCTGTGTATGCGAGATAGTAAACACTATGGTTTACGGAAAAATCCAGTAAATATGCAAGGTACAGCAGTTGTAAACAATGTAAACGGGAAAAACAGCAAAAGAGTATTGCAATAACAAATGTAAACAGCAGGAGGAAAAATAGATGCAGAAATTTAATTATCAGAAAAGTAATAAAGCAACAGGGAAAATTTATGTAGGTCTGGATCATGGTTATGGAAATATCAAGACAGCACACCGGGTATTTCAGACTGGGATAGAGTGTTATGACGAGGAGCCGATTGTCAGTACCAATTATGTAAAGTATAGGGATAAATATTACGTGATTGGTGAGAGCCATCTGGTATATCAGGGCAATAAAACGGAATCGGATGATTTCTATATTCTGACACTTGCAGGACTGGCAGAGGAAATGAAGTATAGAGGATTGCATGAGGCAGATGTGGTGCTTGCAGTGGGATTACCTCTAGCATGGGTAAAGACGCAGGCAGCGGAATGGAGAAACTATCTCATGCGTGAAAAGGATCTGGATTTTTCATTCCGTAAGGAACGATACAAAGTCCATTTATGTGGCTTGGAAATCTTTCCGCAGGGACTTGCAGCAGTACATAATCAAGGCTCTATGCCGGGGATGAATATGTTGGTTGATATAGGAAACGGAACCATGAGCATTTTGGAAATTCATGATGGCAGACCGATGGAAAACAGCATCAGCACAGAAGTGTTCGGGGTACATCAGTGTATGGAAAAGATACAAAAAGAAGTATCAAAGCACAGTGGAGTGGATGTGTCGGAGATGTTGATTGAGCCGCTTTTGAGGAATGGAATCGGGGGCAGGACAGATGCAGTAGCTATGACGACCAAGCGGATTGCGGAAAACTATACAGCGGAAATTATGAAGAAACTCATAGCGCATGGATATCGGGAAGAATTGGTACACCTTTATATCATTGGTGGTGGAGGCTGTCTTTTACAAAATTTCTCTGACTTGACAGCCAAACCGGAAGTAACCGTAATCACAGATATATGTGCTAATGCAAAAGGTTATGAGGCACTTGCCATGATGAAACAGAGAATGAGAGGATGATTCAGATGCGGAAGGAATACCGCTCAAGTAACGTGCGCTTCTGTATGGATGATGAAAATCAGCGTAGAACATGGGAATATTTGCAGAGTATTACAAGAAAAGAAGGATCTTACGGGAAAATACTTTCAGACGCATTTGTTCAGATATTGGATGGAAACCATGCAATAGAACAAGAAGCATTGCAACAAAACCTTTCAGAGTGTGTAACGGAGAAGATGCTTTCCATGCAGTTATCAACGCTAAAGAGAGAGCTGCTAGAGGAAATGGAAAGTATATATGGAAATGCCATACCTGCTGCTTCACAGACCGGAGATCATAGAGATGAGATGGAACAAGAGCAGCAGGAGTGCCAGAGACAGATATGTCGAATGCAATGATGACGATGGCACTTGCAATGGGTGACTGGGTACCGGAATAGACATATCCGGTACCGTTAGCCGAAGCGAACGCTGGAAGGGGATTATCTGACGGAGTGAGCAATCTGCCATGTATTTTATGGCAGATATGCCAGCCATAAGGCTGGCAAGAGCCTCGCAGAGCCCTCGGAGAGCGACTTATGTTTTGATGCCTGCGTCAAAACTAATAAGGAGTTACTTTTGGCAAAAGTAACAAAAGAGCCAGCGGAGCTGGCGATACTTCTCGAACTGCTAATGTTCGAGAAGGTTCCTAATAAAACAGCATTTAGAGCATTGCTAGAAGAAAGAAGGTAAAAAGACTGGGAGCAAAAACAATTTCATTTCCAAAGGGAAAGGGACATCTGACACATAATAACCGAGAGTTTATCAGTAATAATGTGGTACCCGAAAGGACAGCTTGGAACCGAATTTATATACAGGAATCATTGGAACAGGCATATGAGAAATGCTTTGGGCAGGCACTTATGGAGTATAATGCAGGACAAAAGCGTAAGGATCGTAGAAAGGAAAAGTATCTGAAAGAAATAGAGAATTCCGGTAATAAGGAAAAGACATTCTATGAGAATATCGTTCAGATAGGCAAAAAGGATGACACTCCTGTGGTGGGTGCAGCTGGAAAGCTTACTGAGGAGGCAAAGGCAGCTATTGAAATATTGGAGCAGTATGCAAAAACGTTTCAAGAGCGTAATCCCAATTTGTATCTGTTTAATTGTGTTATGCACTTGGATGAAGCAACGCCACACTTGCACATTGATTATATTCCGGTTGCAAATGGCTATAAAACAGGCATGAAAACACGCAACAGTCTGACTAAGGCATTGCAGCAAATGGGATTTGCAAAGGCGGTCAGCAAAAAGGAAAATGAAACAGTTGCATGGCAACAAAGAGAGCGAGCTTATTTGACGGAACTTTGTCAGGAAAAAGGGATTGATGTCGAGGTGTTGGGCGTACAGAGAGATAATCTTACCCTGCCGGAGTATAAAGCTGCGATGCAGAAAGTGGAAAAGTTGGAGCATCAAGCGGTGAAAATAGAAGAAAATAATCAAAGGCTGGCAGAACAGGCAGAGAAACTTGCCGATCAGATCGCAAAGTTAGATGAGAAGGAAAAAGATAACAAGGAAGTGCTGAAAAAACATGATTTGAGAGCAGATACCCTAAAGACTATAGCCAAAGAAACAGAGAAAGATACGAAGAAATTGAAAAGTGCAGCGGTTCCAGTCAGCAATATTTTTGGTGGCGAAGAATATGTCAAAGTAAAGAAAAGCGACTGGGATAAAATCATAGATGCTTTTAGCAGAGCTGTATCCAGAAATAAGTTGTTGGAAAAATACGAAAAGAAGATTGTTGCACTAGAGAAAAAAGTATCAGATGTGAGTGGACTATTGGATAAAATGAAGCAGTTTATTTCCAACAGAGGATTGGGCGAAGCCTTTACAGAATTTGTGAAATCGTTGGAACCTAAAACCATGAAGGAACGTCTGGTGGAAAAGCAGAAAATTATAAAAGAACAGTCGCAACAACAATCCATGCATACACAGGAACATGGAGTGTCGAAAAAACGCAATATCAGTACCGAAATATAATTCGGAGAAGGAGAGACAGAGTATGAATATTACATACGAGAAAAATGGAGATTACTTGATACCAAACTTAATTCCTAATCCGGAGCCGGAAGGAGAATTGAGAAAGTTTGGGCTTATGAGAAAACATTATTTGAAAGAGCATCGGAGCGGCATCTATCAGACGATGCTTTTAAGCGGAAAACTAAAGGGACATTTGCTTATGATGCAGGAACAGGCAGAGACACAGTTTGATCTGCTTGTAAAGCAGATGGCAGAACAAGAGGGCGTGACGGAACATTTGAAAGAGAAAAATCAGATGCTTTGGGTGCAGAGGATGAACAATATTCGGGAGAGAGCTGAGGAGATTGTAAGAACAGAAATATTATATGGCTGATAAGAAATAGTTGGAGAGACATCAATGAAAACGATGTCTCTTTTTAACTGTATGTGATTGGAATGAAATGAGAACTGAAATGAGAAAAAGATCAGGTTGCTTTTGTTCGCCCCGTAGAATATAATGATATATGAAAGTTGAGGTAAATAATATGGGTTATATGACAGCAAATCAAGCTTCAAAAAAATGGAATATTTCTCAACGCAGAGTACAAATATTATGCTCTGAAAACCGGATAAAAGGTACATTTAAGTTGGGAGAAGCTTGGGCAATTCCAGAGAATGCAGAGAAACCAGAGGATAATAGAAAGGTAAAAAAACAAAATGAAAACAAGTCTAAACGCCATTGATTTATTTTGTGGATGTGGAGGTTTATCTTATGGATTTGAAAAGGCAGGCTACAATATTTTGCTGGGAATAGATAATGATGCTAAAGCCTTAGAAACATTTGAATTAAATCACAAAGGGTCAAAATCGATTTGTGGAGATATAACAGAATTAACATATGAAAAGGATATAAAACCATTAATTGGAGATAAAACTATAGATGTCATTATAGGTGGACCTCCTTGTCAGGGAATGTCACTTTCAGGACCGAGAAAATTTGATGATCCTAGAAATAAGCTTTATTTGACATATATACGTTTAGTGGAAGAAATCAAGCCGAAAGCGTTTGTAATTGAAAATGTTCCGGGGCTTGTAAGCTTATTTGGTGGACAGATCAAAGATAGTATTATCAAGAAATTTACTGATTTGGGCTATGAAATTCAATATAAAGTATTATGTGCATCAGATTATGGGGTGCCGCAAAATAGAAAACGTGTAGTGTTTGTGGGAATGAAAAAGGGACACTACGAATATCCGAAAGCTATCACTAAAATTGTAAGTTGTAGCATGGCATTGTCAGATCTTCCCACATTAGAGAGTGAATTAGGTTGTGAGAATGCGCTATATCTCACAGATGCACAGAACGATTATCAAAAACTAATGAGAAAAAATTCAAGTGTGGTTAGAAATCATGTTGCTGCAAATCATTCTGAAAAAGTCAAAAAAATAATATCTTTGGTTCCAGATGGTGGAAACTATAAGGATTTACCAGAAGAATATAGAAATAGTAGAAATTTTCATGTTGCATGGACAAGATTTGCAAGTGATAAACCTGCACCTACTATTGATACAGGACATAGACATCATTTTCATTATAAATATAATCGAGTACCAACGGTTAGGGAGTGTGCAAGATTACAATCATTTCCAGATGATTTTATTTTTTTAGGCAACAAAACACAACAGTTTAGACAAGTGGGAAATGCAGTGCCACCGCTTATGGCACAGTGTATTGCAGAGCAATTAACAAAAGCGTTAGGAGATGAAAATAATGGCTGAATATCAAATACCAAAAGAGTATTATTTTAGGTTGCATCATGTTAGACCTCGCTTTAAAGGAGATATAGAAAATGTTTTAATATATGTTGCAGAGGAAATTGCAAGGGTAGGTGAGAAAGCAACGGATGATTTTGTTGCTGATGTAAATGCTGCCCTGTTTCGATATCCGGGAAATGCACATAGGGAATTAAAAACAATAAATAATTGGAGAACAGAGATTTCAGCATTGTTTGGATTTATACAACATACGGAGATAACAGACAAACCGGGTAGACGAGCAATAGAATTAGCTAATAATCAAGATTTGGTTGAGTGTTTTAAAGTATTTCTATACAATTTTCAATATCCGGGTGCACATATAAAGCCTAGGGCGGTATTGGAGCAGATAGAGCAAGGCATAAAATTCAAACCTGCACAATATGTTTTGCAATTATTAAGATATGCTAATAGAGAAGGTGAAAATTCTATTGGGATAACTAAACCAGAGGCATGCCATTGTATATTTAACGATTTGCGTGTGACTAGAGATCACGAAGGTGTTGAGAGTACATGGAAGAGGATTTCAGATAATCGAAAGAATAAAATGACGTATGATCAAACTGGAGATGTGGTACGTTATGCAGGCGATATTTTGGATTACATGGAGATTGCAAATCTTTTGAAGACTTATGATAGTAGAACATACTATCTTAATACGTTGGAAGAAGAATCGATTATAAAATTTTGTGAATCCAATGAGTGGTTTGATGGATATGACAATATGATACAAAGTCGTCATGGAAGTTTGGAGACGGTGAAAGCCTGTAGTGACGGCTGGTTTGCATATGTCAATAGAGATATGAAGAGTACGGATTTTTCAACAGATATTTTGGCATATATTGCAAATGATGCGGAAGAATTAAAGCAGCTTAAAGAAAATGCAAGAAATGCCAAAGATGCTGGATTAGCAGACTTTATTGAAAGGGATGATGTGATTGAAAAGCGTATTGCTACATATTATGATATGCTGACAACAAAAGACATAGGTGACATAGGTGAAAGTCTGGTTCATGGGCATGAGTGCATGAGAATTAAATTAGGTGGTCGTGAGGATTTGATTCATTTGATTAAGCGAATACCTACGCAATTTGCCGTTGGATATGATATTAGTTCGGTAGAGCTGGATGAGCGAAAGAGATATATTGAAGTCAAAACGACTATTAGTTCAAAACCATTACATTTTAACAGAATTCATTTGACAAAAAATGAGTGGAATACAGCGAGCAGTACTCATGATAGATATTTTGTATATCGTTTGCTTCTTAGTAAATCGGAACGAAAAATGTTTTTGTTACAAGATCCGGTAGGACTTTATAAGCAAGATAAGATCGATATGATACCTGCGGATGGAGCGGATATAACATTTGATCCCAAGCAAGTGGGACAATTTGAGGAGTTGTTAACATGGAAAAATTAAAAGTAGCATCATTGTTTTGTGGATGTGGCGGAACGGATGTTGGATTGTTGGGTGATTTTGATTTCTTGGGTAAACATTATGAGTCTAATGGCATGGAGATAGTTTATGCCAATGATATTGATGATAATGCTTGTAATATTTTTAAAGAGAATTTTGGAATTACGCCTGATAACCGCGATATCAGAGAGGTAAAGTCGGAAGAGATCCCAGAGTTTGATATTTTGACAGGTGGTTTCCCATGTCAGTCTTTTTCTATTATTGCACAGAATCCCAAACGTCTCGGCGTAAAGGATGAAAGAGGAAAGCTGTTTTTCGAGATGTGCAGGATATTAAGGGAAAGACAACCTAAATGTTTTATTGCAGAGAATGTAAAGGGGATTCTTACAGCAAATAAAAAAAGTGCATTTCCATTAATCATGAAAGAATTTGAAGAAAGTGGGTATGATGTTCAGTACCGCATTTTGAATTCAGCCAATTATGGAGTGCCACAAAAGAGGGAACGTGTGATTATTGTTGGATTTAGAAAAGATTTAAATGTAAATTTTTCATTTCCAGATGTGGAGATAGAAGATGAAAATAATTTTGCACCATTAAAAAAGGTCATTGAGAAAAAAGTGGATGAAAAATATTTTTTTAGCGAACGTGCTGTAGCTGGAATGATGAAAAAAAGAGAGAGTATGAACAAGGGAAGGGCACAAGATATTAATAAGCCTTGTAATACGGTGGGGGCGCATTTGGCAAAAGTATCTTTGAACAGTACTGATCCAGTGCTTATGGAAGGAAAGAGATACCGGAGATTTACACCTAGAGAAGTGGCAAGAATACAGTCTTTCCCAGATGATTTTGAGCTTGTTGGAAGTGAGGCTGCTCAGTATAGAGCCTTGGGAAATGCTATTCCACCGGTGATGTTTTGGTATGTGGCAAAGGCGGTAAAAGAGGAACTAATAGTTTAACGATATATATGGAAATATGACATCGGATTAAAGAATAATAGTGACAATGGACATTTAGTTAATATTACTAAGAGGATTATTTATGGAAGAAAAAAGAGTGTTATCATTTATACATATTTCTGATATACATTTTAGAAAAGAGAGCGGAGACCCATATGATATTGACAATGAATTGAGAAAAGCTATGTTGACTGATTTAGAATATAAAGCGAAAAAGGAATTGGTCAATGTGTGTGGGGTACTGGTATGTGGTGATTTGGCGTTTAGTGGGCAAGAAAGTGAATTTAGTGTAGCCAAAAATTTCTTGAATGACGTGACAAAAATATTTGGAATATCATTAAAGGATGTTTTTTGTGTCGCAGGAAATCATGATGTTGATCAATCTATTGCACGTAATTCAAGAATATTAGAGTGTATACAAGATGATTTGGTATTAATAGATAAGAACGAACCAGATTATCTTGATGCGGAAATTAGAAAAATCCAAAATGATCAGTTCATAAAGGGCGTATTATATGAACCGCTTTCAGCTTACAATAAATGCGTAAAAGAAATGGCTAGTGATTATTCAATCGAAGAACCAACATGGCAATCTCTAATGATGCTAAGTGAAAAATATACGTTAGCTATTTATGGAATGAATTCTGTTTTGGTATCTAATCATAAGGATCATTTAGATAAAGATGGAAATAAACTTATCGATGCGGAACGAAAAATGGTTATCAATAGAAAACAGATTCCAGATTATTGCGAAAATGTTATTTATCTTTCTTTGTGTCACCATCCACCAGAGTGTTGGAACAATGACAATCTAGAAGCATTTATGGATTCAAGAGTTAGAATTCAGTTATATGGACATAAGCATATTCAACATATTGAAGTTAATGATAAAAGGGTGCGGATTGGTTCAGGAGCTCTGCACCCAGAAAGGGGTTGGGAATGGAACCCAAGATATAATTGGCTCGAGATATGGATTGAGGAAGATACACTATTCGTTAAGATTTATCCTAGGGTATTTGAAGATACTAATGGAATATTTATATCGGATGTTAAATCCTGTGATATGGATAAAGAATATCGATTGATCGAGATGCAGCTTTCAGATAATGCAAACGAAAAAGCAAAGAGAAAGTCTGAGATACTAGAACAAAGAGAAGTACGCAGTACTGACATAATTACAAAGGAAATTATTTACCGTTTTTCAATTTTATCAGATTCTGATAAAAAAAGATTGCTTCGGTCATTTCAGAAGATAGATTATACTATTGAACAAGATTTATATATATTGTTGCAACAACTAAGAAATAACAATCTTGAAATGGATTTTTTAAATGCAATGAAAAAATAATATTATCAAAGGAGAAGAAGAATGAGCAGGGAATTGGCAAAATGGATGAGAACAGCAGGTATTGCTATTACTAATGAAATTGTAAATTTAAGAGAAGAGGGAATCGATAACTTCCTTAAAAAGAAAATGACTAAGGAAGATGCAAAAGAAATTACAAAGCTTTATTTTACGGGAAAATGTAATGAAGATTTTTTTGAATCTCTAGTAGATACTTTTTATGAAGTCGATAATACATTCTCTGACGATATGAAGCAAGAAATAACGGTGTTGGCAGGTATAATAATTTTTGAAATGATAGAAAGAGGAAAATCGAAAGACATTATAGAATTAATTGAAATGTATGCACAAACATATTTATTTTTGGGTTATAGTTCTGTTGTTGATGATATTTCAATAATGTTACAAAAAGATTTAGAGAATAGGATGCTTGCCTTGCGTGAGGACTTATCATTTGAAAATAAATCACCTATAAATGGTTTGGGAAAAGAGTTTTGCTTTTCAATAAAAGAGGATGAAACGGAAGAATATAATTCCGCTGTTATTGAAAAATTAGATATTGTTGTTAAAAAGGTAAATGAGTTGTCAAATCAACTTAATAGTATTAACAAAATCACATTACACCATGAATCGATTATATATGAAGATTTACAATTGTTATGGTGGCTGATGACAGAATGCTCCGACGATAAGGAGACAAGATACTTAAATATTGAGCCGCATTTTGCGGCTATTTTGGCAGGAAAAGATTTGGCGCAACGTGTATCAGTCGTTCCTGGACCATATTCTGCAAAGGCATTGCTGAGAAAAGTACTAGAATTTAGTGAAAAAGAGCCAGAATCGTCATTGGAAAAATATATTGATTCAGTAGATGATGATATTATAATGAGCTTATTAGAAAAAAATGATATAGAGATTCATACACCGATTTTATTTGCTTTGAAAAAAAAGATGGAAAATGGCGAAAATTGTTGGAGACAAGCTTTTAATAAGGAATATTGTTTAAAAAAAGAAAGTTTTTTGGCAGTAGAAGTGGCTTATGAAATGTATATAGAGTGTCTGATTTGTAATGTTTTACATTAAACCATTGGAAAGCAGGTGATATATGTTGGATAATATAAATGATTTAGAAATTGACAATGTTGACAATTTGGAACAAGACATTTTTAATGATTCGGATAAGGACTTAGAAGTTAATTTTGAAGGCGAGAAAGTTGAAGCAGATGATTATATGCTTTCTCTTGGAAAAGCATTAAATGAAAAAGAATTATATCGATTGTCATCAAAAGTACCAATGCGTATTATTTATGTACTAGGACCTGTGAGAAGCGGAAAAACGACTTTTGAGTCGATGTTATATGCTTTCTTTTTAAAAAATATTGATAAAAAAATATTATTTGCTGGTTCAGAAACATTAGTGGGATTTGAGGAGAGATTAAATTATTTGCGTATTAAATCCGGTAATTCAGATGCACAGATGGAGAGAACAAATAAAGATGAAAGAAGATGTTTTTTGCATTTGAACTTATTAGACGTAAAATTAAATTATCATTACAATTTGGTTTTTTCGGATATATCGGGCGAAACATTTGAAAATTGTAATTCTAATAGAGCTAATATGGAGCAAGATTTACCATGTTTAGATATGGCGAAAAATATTGTTTTGTTTATGGATGGGGAGTCGTTATTAGATAATAGTGAACGTCAAGGGAGTGTTATGAAGATTAAGTGTTTCTTAAAGACATTTAAATCTTCTAGATTTTATAATGGAAAACCTAATATTGACATTGTCATAAGTAAAAATGATGTTATTTATGATAAAACGAAACAGGATAAGAATGATTTTATTGACAATATAGAAAATCAATTTAGAAGTTTTGAAAAAGATTTTTTTATAAATTATTTTAGAATTGAAGCAATAAATGGCTCATGTATAATGGATACTGAAAATAGCATAGAATTAATAGACTTGCTTAAGTATTGGATAACCAACAGAAATGAAGAAATGAAAGAAATAAGCAATAAAGTGGCTAAAGATATACATAACGATTTTAATAGGTTTGGAGAAAGGTATTAAGATGGTAACAAAAAGCTATATTATAGGATTGCCTGCTAGTGGAAAGACTACTTTTTTGGGCGCATTAGGATATTCGTTATTGAGCAACACTGTTGAGGAAAATGTGTATGAAATAGATTCGATAGACAATCTTGACTATATAAAGAGTTTAGCTAATACATGGTCACAATGTAAGGAAATGGACCGGACAAAAAGAAATAGTTATGTTAATACTAAGCTGCAATTGAAAGACAAAGATAATAATAAATTGGAGTTATATATTCCGGATCAGTCCGGAGAAGAATTTGAGTATATAGTAAATAACAGAAGTATGAATAATACAATGTATAATGAAATAGCTGTTTGTGATAATATTTTTTTATTTGTAAATCCAAGTAAGATTTCAAATGATTTGTTTATAAAGGATTTGGCACCAGAATATAGAAATGTATCACAAGAAAAAGTTAGTGCTTTAGATAATAGTATTATGCACGAACAAACGCAATATGTATCTATTTTACAAGACGTTTATGCATTACGGAAATGCAGAACTAAAATAAAAATTGTTATTTCGGCTTGGGATGAATACGAAACAGAAATGTCACCAAGCGAATTGTTGAAAAATAGATTACCATTGCTTTGGCAATATCTCACAGCAAATTGTGAAATTTATGAATGTGAATATTGGGGAATAAGTGCTCAAGGTGGAGACTTAACGAATCAAGAAGAAAAAGAAAAATTGCAAGGCATGAGTAATGCAATTGAAAGAATTATCGTTGTTAATGATAATAAACAGGTGACACATGATATATCTATTTTATTAAAATAAATGGAGTTTAAATATGGATGAAATAAAGATAGAACAACTACTCTGTGGTTATGATAATGGACATAGAGTGTTAAGCACATCTCTCAAGAAGCCGTTAGTTCAACAAAAAGATGTTGAGATTTTGAGTGATGCATCTGGAAATGGAAAATTTAATAATTATATTAGTTGTTTTCCTCTTGTAGAAGACGGTTATTATGTATTTTCAAAAACGTGGTATGCTGAAGAAATGAAAAGACCAGGATGCGTGTGGACGCATATGTTACTAATACGTTTTGAAGATATTGAGTGCAATATGGGTTATATAAACTTGCAATCATTATTTCATCGTCCGAATATAGGAAACAATTATGATGAATATAAAAGTACACTTCTTTTGAAAAAAGAACAGGTATTCTTTGATTCATCATACTATTATTATGTTATTTATACTCTGTTTTATAGTAATAAAAAGGCATTAATTGAAACTGATTCATCGGAGGAGTATGAATTAACAATTTTAGATGTTTTAACAAAATTACCTAAACAGATATTAATGGGGCTATCTATATGTACATGTGCTTGTTCAAATAGATATATTGATAATGAAGTGTTTTCATATCAAGCTACATATTCAGGAAATGCTAAACAGCTATCGAGAGATATAGAGGATCCGATTTTTTATAAAGGTAAAAATGAGATTGAGGAATATCCTTTATGGGTAAAGTATATTTCTGAAAAATTTATAGAAAATAGACAAGAAGAATTGTATAAATATTGTATAGTATATCAAAATTATGACAGGAATTTCATAAGGGAATTTTCGAAATTATTATATGCGGTCAAAGAATTTCGTACAAAAGTAAATTTAGGTACTTTTGTGCAATTATCAGAAAAATTAGATATAGAAACTGAAATAAAAGTCAAAACGTTAGAATCGTTGTTCATTAAAGATACGGGAGAAATGGATGAATGGTTTAGTGAGAATAGTATTATAAATCAATTAGTATTGGAAATGGGAAAAAAAGAAGGAGTATTTGTGAAAAAAAGGCTTAAAGACAATTCTATTAAAAAACAAGCGAAGAGGATATATAAAGAGAAAAATAAAGAACGAATATATTGCATATTCGAAAAATTTATTCATAAAGAATTAAATAGCAATGCTGAAAGTATTGTAAAAGAAATTATAGGATTACTTAAGCCGAGTGATTTATTTGAGTTGTTTGATATGAACAAAAACATATGTAGTGTGTTAGTGAGTACTGATTCCCGTTTTTTGCTTTGTAAAGATATTTGGGAAAAAGATCGAAATTATCAATTGGAAATGTTAAGTTGTGTTAGAGGCAGGCAAGTACCATATTGTAAGGATATTTTGTCTTGCATACTTGATAATACAAAAGAGAATATAAGCAATGAAGTATATGAAATCTTTGGAAAGGAGTTGATCAATTATTTATTTTATTACTGTAAAAATGGCTTTATGCATGAAGAAAAGCAAATTAATATTTGGATACCTTATTTAACAAAAGATAAAGAAAAATATATTGATTATTTACCTCAGGTTTCCAATATTGACATTTTGTTTGTACTTATGGAAAATGTAGATAGTTATGCTATTAGTTCATATCCTGAGTTAGGAGCTTGGATTTCTGTTTGTGAAAAAAATTTATCACAAATTAGAAAAAAAGAATATTTATCGTCCATTTTTTTGTTGCCAATTGTTTTGAAGTATGATAAAACACCGGATGAAGTAATAAATTTTGTATATGAGGTTATTTATCATAGGTTAGAAAAATCGGAGTTAGATTATGAATGTTGGAAGAAAATGGATCCATTGTTGCCACAGGTTGCTATAGAGCAAAGTTGGGATAAATGTTTACGACTTAGGATGGCATTTAATAGATAAAGCTGATGACTATATAGTGATTTGCTGGGTACAATTTGGGTACAGTAGTTTTGAAACTATATTGACGAGGTGCAAAAAGCATCAAAATGATACGGTTTTGATACTTGATAACATAAGATTAACAAGAAAAATCAAACCAGAAAAAGAGTTTGAGTGACCTGTAAGTGGCTTAGAGGTTAGCTTCAAAAATCCAGTATTTTCAAGGCCTGAGGCCGTGTGAAATAACACGGTTTCAGGTCTTTTTTTGGTCATCGCTTCTAATATGCTTCTATTTTTTTTCTGAAAGAAGCAGAAGCGAAATAACTCCAATTAAAGAGTCCAATTCTGTTTCTTATCTTTTATTTTCCACAGATTTCAAAAAAATAAAAATTTTTGCTGAGATTTAGTAATGAGCAAAAAACCACCCCAAATGTATTACGAAAGAAAAAATTCGTAATCGGAGGTGGAAGATATGTTTGAATGCAGAACATTTATCACAGTAAAAGAAATCGGCGAAGTACTCGGTGTTTCTGAATCTAAGTCTTATGGAATAGTTCGCGATTTGAATAAGGAGCTTGCTGATAAAGGATACATGGTTATCCCGGGAAGAGTCAACAGGAAATATTTCGAAGAGCGTTTCTATGGAGGAGAAAACGAAACAGAAGTAAAGGAGGTACAACATGCCGGCGAATAGGGATAAAAAGACAGGCAAGCAATATATGGGTATGTAGTAGCTTGTAGGAGATATTTAGGGAAAAGGACTAATTCTAGAAAGATACCATGGATAGATAGAGTAGAACCGGAGGATGATTTTTTAGAAGATATTGAAAATAAATTAGAAGTTATTTTTATTGCAGCATATTTAATAACAGAGTATAATTTAATGTGTAAAGATCATTATTACCTCCGATGGTACATGTTATGAAGCTGTTTATGGTGTTCTTACTAGAGGTCATGCATAGACATAGTCTGATATGCTATCGGAAGAAAAGGAGTAATGGTATTGTGTATAAAGTAAATCTTACGAAACTATCCGGGGACGTTTATTCTAGTTGATTTCTGGAGAAAGTAATGATAAACCTTAGGTGCGTAAATTATTGTTTCGAAGCTTTACACATATTTTTATTGAAGTGTTTTGGTTACAAAGCACTTTACTAACTATGTGTGTAAAGTCTGAAGTCTGACCTGTTAGTCTGCACATGCATAGCGTACAGGCTTTTTTATTTTGGGTCAGGCTTGGAGGTGAAAAGAATGCGAATCAATAAGAAAAATGCTCTGAGATTATGGGAGATGTGTTTTGGTGACAACAATTTCGCAGAGGATTTCCATGGATATTTAATGTGCCGAGAAGGGTATGGAGATCCGGATTATTACGTTTGTGATGGGAAGGAGAGAATATATTGCGGATGGAATATTCATCATATACTTCCAAAGACATGCGGAGGAACTAATGCAATTAGTAATTTGATCTGTACTAATATTGCCACAAACGATGAGGCCGCAGATAAGATTACTTTTTGGATTGACGATTGTTTATACCAAGTGAAAAAAACAGAGGATGGTCACGATATTTTTCAGATTAAATAGGAGATGAACTTATGGAATTAAGATTTGATTACTCAGATGGAGATTACTGCTTTGATATGGGTGGCAATATGATGATGGATTCAGATGGGAATCTTATGCAGGATATAGGAGGTGGAGTAGCAATGGATATGGAATCTGGCGAGATGCATATTGTTGAAAGCAATAGCTCATTTGGAAGCTCTTTTGATGATGAAGATTAAAATTACATATGTTTACTGTAGGTTACGGCTGTGCTAGGCTGTTCCTGCCGGAAGGCTCCGATTTCTTAGAACAAATTGTTTTGAGAGTTGGGGCCTTTCTTTATGCCTTCTTACACAGCCGGGGGTCCCTGCAGTCAACATATGAGAGATTATTGGAGATGGTTTATTAGCTTCTGGTCCATTGGACCAGAAGTGGGTGATGTCTAAGTGATATCATTTGCTGATACTCTGCACTGTTTTTTCAAAGAATGAGCGCCTTAATGCAATCTTAATACAGCACACCGGATCATTACACCGTTTTTTTATATTTCATAATATACTCTTTGTAAACAAACAAAAACAGGAGAAGTATATATGCCTGAAATTACACATAGAAAAAAGCGACTGTCATCCTTTAAACTGATCGTTTTGGGCTTTGCCGGGGTTATTTTGCTCGGAGCACTGATATTGATGCTGCCGTTTTCATCGACTGCCGGAGTTGTTACGCCGTTTCACGAGGCGCTGTTCACATCGACCTCGGCCGTTTGCGTTACGGGGCTGGTTGTGCAGGATACGGGCAGTTATTGGTCCGCTTTCGGGCAGACGGTAATACTGCTGATGATCCAGATAGGCGGGCTTGGTGTTGTGACAGTTGCGGCATTTTTCGCTATGCTGTCCGGCAGAAAAATATCGCTGATGCAGCGCAGTACCATGCAGGACGCCATCTCTGCCCCGAAGGTCGGCGGGATCGTCCGCCTGACCCGCTTTATTGTACGGGGAACTTTTTTGATCGAGCTTATCGGAATGATCGTCATGCTGCCGACATTTTGCGGAAACTTTGGTATTAAGGGAATTTGGATGGCGGCATTTCATTCGATTTCCGCCTTTTGCAACGCCGGCTTTGACATACTTGGCACCGCAGAAAACAAATACCCGTCTCTTACGGGATACATCGGAGAGCCTACAATAAACATTGCAATTATGCTTTTAATTATTGTGGGCGGTATTGGATTTTTGACCTGGGACGATATTTACACAAACAAGTGGCATTTCAAAAAATACCGTATGCAAAGTAAGGTCATATTGGTAACAACGGCAATCCTCATTATCGCTCCCGCAGTATTCTTTTTCTTCTGCGATTTTACGGGGCTGCCGCTCGCCGAAAGGATTCTTGCGTCGCTTTTTCAGTCTGTCACACCGAGAACCGCCGGTTTCAATACCGCCGATCTTCCCGCTATGACCGGTTCCTCTAAGGCAATTATGATTCTGCTGATGCTCGTCGGCGGATCGCCCGGCTCCACGGCAGGCGGTATGAAAACGACTACGCTTGCCGTTCTGATTCTGAGTGCATTCTCCGTCTGTCGCAAAAAGGACGATGCCGAAGTCTGCGGCAGGCGCATTGACGGTTCGGCAGTGAAAAACGCCGCAACCGTTGCCGTAATGTATTTCCTGCTGTTTTTTGTCGGCGGCATTGTTATCAGCACGGCAGAAGGTCTGCCGCTTAGCACCTGCCTTTACGAAACGGCGTCCGCTGTCGGAACGGTCGGGCTTACCCTTGGGATCACACCGCAGCTCGGTGTTCTTTCTCAGCTTATTTTGATCGTCTTGATGTATCTCGGCAGAGTCGGCGGACTTACCCTGATTTACGCGGCGATTTCCAACAAAAATCAGAGCGGAGCAAAGCTGCCGCTCGAAAAAATCACAGTCGGATAAAGGAGTTACTATATTATGAAAAACATATTGTTAATAGGTCTTGGCAGATTCGGTAGGCATATTGCTTTGCAGCTGAATAAGCTCGGACACGAGGTAATGGCGGTAGACAGCAACGAAGAAAGAGTCAATGAGATTCTGCCGATCGTCACCAACGCGCAGATCGGCGACAGCACAAACACGGAGTTTTTAAAGTCGCTCGGCATCGGAAACTTTGATGTGTGCATCGTCACCATCGGCGGAAATTTTCAAAACTCGCTGGAAACCACTTCTTTGCTGAAAGAACTCGGCGCAAAATTAGTTGTGTCCCGCGCCGAGCGTGATGTGCAGGAAAAATTTCTTCTGCGCAACGGAGCGGACGAGGTCGTTTACCCGGAAAAACAGGTAGCAAATTGGGCTGCTATTCGGTACACCGCCGATCATATTCGGGATTACATTGAGGTTGATGATGCTCATGCCATTTTTGAAGTAGAGGTGCCGGAGGAATGGATCGGCAAAACCGTCGGAGAACTGGATATCCGCAGAAAATACAGCATCAATATTATGGCAACCAAGGAGAACGGAAAAATCAATATGGCAGTTTCACCGGAAACCGTTCTTACGGACAATATCACTCTTTTGGTTCTCGGTGCTTACAAAGAACTGCAAAAGTGTTTTCGCATTTAACAGAGGTGAATGAGGATGGCTGAGCTATTGCTGATCGTCAGTCTGCTTGGCATATTTGCTTTCGGATTTTATATCATGTGCAGGCTGGATCGATTTCTTGAAGAAAACAGAAAAGCACTGTTAAAGGAAAACGAATCCCGTGAGCCTTCCGAAATTCTGTTGCCGCAGGGACTGTCCGAAAGTGAAATATTATGTGCGATCCGCCGTTTTCGTGAAACGCACAGAAATGTCGATATAATTCTTTCCGACGGGAAAGAAGATGAGTATTAGTTTGCGGTATATTATTTCACGATTTTGATGTATAATAAAGCAAAAGGACGGTGAACCGGATGAGAACACAAACCGAGCAGTCAAAAAAAGGCGCAGACGAGCATATCCTTGTCTGCCTATCTTCTTCGCCGTCCAATGCAAGGATCATACACACCGCCGCAAAGATGGCTAAGGTCCTTCATGCAAGATTTACCGCCATCTATGTGCAGACGGATACGGTCATAAATGATGAGGATCAGTCCCGGCTTTCGCAGAACATACAGCTCGCACAAAGGCTCGGCGCCGAGATCGTTATGACGCACGGCGAGGATGTACCGCTGCAGATCTCGGAATATGTCCGACTTTCCGATGTCACAAAAATCGTGATCGGGCAAAGCAGTGCCAGACGCAGAGGGCTGTTCGGAAGACCGACTCTCACCGAAAAGCTGATCGCCTCCGCCCCTGATGTTGACATTCATATTATTCCCGATGCGCTGAACTATACAAAGCCGCACAGACGCCGTTTGTTCCTTGGTGCAGAGATACCGTCGCTGCGGGATATTGCCATAACCGTCCTGGCGCTTGCCGTATGCACGGCGATCGGGTTTCTGTTCGATCATCTCGACTTTCCCGATACCAATATCGTTACGGTATACATCCTCGGTGTGCTGATGATCTCCGTTTTGACCAAAGGATACCTTTGCAGTATGGCAGGCTCACTTCTAAGTGTTGTATTGTTCGGATTTTTCCTTACCGAACCCAGGTTGTCCTTTCAGACCTATGCCGTAGGCTATCCCGTTACCTTTGCAGTCATGCTGGCGTCTTCCGTTCTCACCGGCACGCTTGCCTCGAAGTTGAAAGATCATGCAAGGCTCTCGGCTCGCTCCGCGTTTCGTGTGCAGGTGCTGTTTGACACTGACCGTCTGCTGCAAAAAGCAAAAAGCAACGATGATGTTTTAAGCGTGACCTGTATGCAGATCTCGCGGCTGCTTGATCGTAGTATTGTTGCCTATACGAAAGGCGAAAACGGAATGTTGTCCGGGCGGCTGTATGCCGAAAAAAAGGATACACACGCTGAAAAGCTGCTAAGCGATGCAGAGCGGCAGACCGCAGAATGGGTGCTTCAAAACGGCCGCCGTGCAGGAGCAACGACAGCACAGTTTGGCAAATCCGAATGTCTTTATCTTGCGATCCGTGCAGGCGGCAGAGTATACGGTGTAATCGGGATACCGATGAGACCCGAAAAGCCCGATTCGTTTGAGAGCAGCATCGTGCTGTCGGTCGTGAACGAATGTGCGCTGGCAATGGATAATGCTCACAACGCCGCCGAAAAGGAACGGGCGGCAGATCTTGCAAAAAGCGAGCAGCTGCGCGCCGACCTTTTGCGGTCGATCTCACACGATCTGCGCACGCCGCTTTGCTCCGTTTCGGGTAATGCGGACACGCTTTTGCATAACGGAAACTGCCTGGACGAAGCAACCAAGCATCAGATCTATAAAGATATTTATGACGATTCCGAATGGCTGATCGGCGTGGTGGAAAATCTGCTGTATGTTACACGGCTGAATGACGGACGCCTGAAGCTGGAGCTTACCGACCAGCTTGTAGACGAAGTGGTCAACGAAGCCGTTTCGCATTTGAAGAAAAAATCCGTCGGACACAAGGTGACGGTAAGGTGCGACGATTTGATCCTTGCCCGTATGGACGCACAGCTTATCGTGCAGGTCATTGTCAACCTTATTGATAATGCTTTGAAATATACCGAACAAGGCTCCGAGATCTGCGTAAGTGCCGAAAAACAGGGCGGGGATGCCGTGATCCGAGTCGCCGATAACGGAAACGGAATTGCAGACGATATGAAACCGCATATTTTTGAAATGTTTTACACCGGGAAAAATACCGTCGCAGACAGCCGCAGAAGCTTCGGGATCGGGCTTACCCTGTGTAAATCTATCGTAGAGCTGCACGGCGGAACGCTGACGCTTACGGATAACGTACCGCACGGTTGCATATTTACCTTTACTTTACCGCTCAGCGAGGTGACTCTGAATGAATAAACCCCTTGTACTCGTCGTGGAGGACGACCGTCCCGTCCGCAATCTGATCGTAACAACATTAAAGGCGCACGATTACCGCTACCTGACCGCGGAGAACGGACACGGTGCCATTATGGAGGCAACCTCCCATAATCCGGATATCGTTCTGCTGGATCTGGGTCTGCCGGATATCGACGGCACGCTGGTAATCGAAAATATTCGCTCATGGTCAAATATGCCCATTATTGTGATCAGTGCGCGCAGCGAGGATAAAGACAAAATCACGGCGCTGGATGCCGGGGCGGATGACTATCTGACAAAGCCCTTTTCCGTAGAGGAACTTTTGGCACGCCTTCGGGTCACGCAAAGACGGCTGCTGCTTCTTCAGGCAAGCGGCGACGCCGACTCACCCGTTTTCCAAAACGGCAAGCTTAAAATTGATTATGCCGCCGGCTGCGCTTATCTAAATGGGGAGGAATTGCACCTGACCCCGATTGAATACAAGCTTTTGTGTCTGCTCTCTCATAATGTTGGAAAGGTGCTGACGCACACCTATATCACGCAGCAGATTTGGGGCAGCAGCTGGGAAAACGATATTGCTTCCCTGAGAGTATTTATGGCGACACTGCGCAAAAAGCTGGAGCCGCAAAAGGACAGTCCGCAATACATTCAGACGCATATCGGCGTCGGTTACCGTATGCTGCGGGTAGACTGAGAAAAGCGAGAAAACAAGGAATTGAACCGATATGCAATAGAAAATCTTTTCGGAATTGAAGGGCTGAATATCGCTTGGTACGGAATCATTATCGCCTGCGGTATGGTGCTTGGCTTTGCTTTGGCGATATACCGATGCAGAAAAACCGGCATCAACAAGGAGCATATATACGATCTTGCTCTTTGTCTGATCCCCGTATGCATTATTTGTGCAAGAGCCTACTATGTGATTTTCGAATGGGATAATTACAAAAACGACCTGCTTTCTGTTTTTGAAATTAACCGAGGGGGTCTTGCCATTTACGGCGGAGTGTTCGGAGGTGTCGCAGTCGCATTGATTTACTGTAAAGTAAAACGGATTTCCTTTTGGTCACTTGCCGATACCCTGATGCCGAGCCTTGTGCTTGGGCAAGCTATGGGGCGTTGGGGGAATTTTGTCAATCAAGAGGCATACGGAAACCAAATTACAAATCCTTCGCTCTGCTTTTTCCCTTACGGCGTTTACATAGAAGAAATCGGCCAATGGCGGCAGGCAACCTTTTTCTACGAATCTGCATTGAATTTAGCTTTACTCACCGCCATGCTGATATGCTGCCCGCATTTCAGGCGAAAAGGCTATCTTCTTCCGTTTTATATGATCGGGTACGGAACGATACGGCTTTTTGTGGAGGGGCTGCGCTCCGACAGCCTTTATCTCCTTCCGGGTATCCGTGTATCACAGGTGCTGTCCGGCTGCCTGATTATTCTCGGTATCGTTATACTTTTTATCATCCGTAAAAGACAGGCGGTGCGGCAATGAGAAAAGAGAGGACTTTGTTTCTCACCTTTCTTAAAATCGGCGCCTTTACCTTCGGCGGCGGATACGGAATGGTTTCCCTTGTAAGAGAAACAGTCATTTCAAACGGCTGGCTAACGGAAAGCGAATTCTTAAATTTCATTGCCGTTTCAGAATCGATACCCGGTCCGCTTGCTCCGGATCCTAAATCCATTTTGGTCTTTGCCATTCTGTGGCTGACACATTTCGGATATAAAAGAATCAAAAAAACTGCACCGTCGCCGATTATAATGATACTCTTTTCTGCCGCACTCGGCATGTTGCTTTTGGGAGTATAAAACACAGCCTGTGCCAATTAGCCGTCCGAAACCGGGCGGCTTTGCTGTTTTTACGTAAATATACTGCTCACTATTCCAGACTGACGGACGCCGCCATTGTAGAATAAATCACTTTGCAGTAACTGTTACGCCCGCAACCTTAATCAAAAATCAAAATTTTTACTAATCATTTTCCTGTTAGCTATAAAAAAGCACAACGCCACGGAGTTTTAAATCTCTGTGGCGTTGTGCTGCTCTCAATCGGTCACTTTTTAAAAGTATCCTTATGTGAGCCTGCCTTTATGCGGGCTTCCGGCATTTGTTTTATCAAATGGCTCTAGTTTGGCTCTATTTGTGTGCGGAGTAATGTATAAATATGATATGTATTTCAAGGTAATGATTGGTAGGTGGTTAAGTGGATATTTTATTTAAAAATGATGATTTTGTATTTTCATACAGAGTTGGCGGTATATTGATGTGTAATGGTAAAATCTTGTTACAGTGCCCGAAGAATGATGATTATGCTATTATTGGCTGGCATGTTGTAGCTATGGAGACAAGTATGGATTATGGAACTAATACAGAAGCTTATCGTTTGTTGAAAAAGATGTCTGATAAGGGTAGGATTAAGCTTGTTGGAAATGGACGGTCAGCACATTATCATTTTGATCCATACTGAAGGATAAATTGAAAAAGACTTTCGGGTAGCTTTCGTCAATATAGGAATAGCACAAATTGTATTGGCTTTCCAGGCCATCATGATTATAGGCCTTATTTTTATACACTACCTCTTTTTTAGGATCTCCATAAGCAGCAATCACTTGTTCCCTGGAATGGCCTAATTTTATACCACGCAAAGTTTCTGTGTCTGATGACATTTGATCGGGGTATTCAGTATATGCCGTACAATTTGTAGTCATAATAGAAATACGTTCTACATCTTCATAGCCGTTTCCGGCTCCATATAAGTCTACGTAATTGCTATATCCAAATCCATTAACATTAAAATCCTCATAAGAGAGAGGCAAAATGGTGCTATTCTCCGTGCTTCCTGATACTTCCACCGGTGCCGGAGTTTCTGTGGAATCTTCCGTTATCACTTCTGTGGTTTCAGTGCGTTCGGTTTCTGCGTTCGTTTCACTCTGCCCGGCATCCGGTTCTGTGGCAGTAGATGCGTTTTCTGACTCTGCGACGATGGCCGTTGCTTCGCAACTATTATGATCAAATTGTAGCAGAAAATGGAGATATGGCAACTGGATTTTTCTAAGATATTTCCCATGCATGAAGTATCAAGAGTTGTAATCAGTACATTCTTAGGATTTAGATGAAAAATAGGATTTACTATGATATGATTAGTTAAGAATTATATTTAATACGAAAGTGGAATGACACATTATTATGGAATTTTTCAGTTTGTTTTCAACAGTATTTTTTAATATAGCAATTACCTTTGGCCTGTTATTACTTATATACTCGTTTTTCTTTTCCGGCATTAGAGCACGTAAGGACCTGAAACCGGTTAAGTACATTTCCTACAAAAAGGATCATTTTCAGGAGAATTTTGAATTTACCTGTGAGTTTTGCAGATCCAAGGTATCTTCTGCGGATGAAAAATGTCCAACCTGTGGCGGTAATTTTGGAAAGAACAAGGAGTATCAGTTAAAGAAACGGGCCATGCATCAAAGGTATTTAGAGTATATGAAATCCCAGGAAGAAGCCATTACACAGGAAACGGAATATATAAGTACTACAATGCAGGCAATTCAAAAATATAAGCTGATACGTCATAAATACTACAATTTTGAAATCGGCGAGCCTCCGGTTTATAAACCTGCAAGTGATTATGAATTTACCTGTGAATACTGTGATAATAAGATAAGGGGAAAAAGCACAGACGAAAAGGGGTGTAGTAATTGTGGGGCTTCTTATAAAGAAAACCTGGAATTATTGGTACGCGAAGAGGAAGACCGTCTGGAAAAACGCCATTATGACGAATATATGAAACTGAAGGATCTGGAGTGGGCGCAGAATATCAGGAATGAGCGAAGAGATGCAAACATTGATGAAAAGTATGGGACACCTATCCGATTTATGGAGAAAAATGCAAAGGTTATTGCGCTGGTCATTTTGCTTGGACTTATGATGATTTCCGTGGGAATAACAGTTTTGATTTTAAAGTTTAGGTAAAACAGGATGAGTATATCTGACGTGAAGGGAGATCACATGGACATTCTATTTAAAAACGATGATTTTGTATTTTCCTACAGGGTTGGCGGTATATTGATCCATAATGAAAAGATCCTGTTGCAACGTCCGAAAAATGATGACTATACTATCATCGGCGGGCATGTTGCTGCTATGGAGACCAGCATGGAAACGCTGAAACGGGAGTTTGAAGAAGAACTTCACGCTGAGATAGAGGTAGATAATCTGCTGGCTATAGGCGAAATTTATTTTCCATGGGGAAAGAGACCCTGCCACCAGATCTGCTTATATTATAATGTTCATTTACTGGACGATAGTATTCCTATGGATGGGGTGTTTCATGGATATGATGAATTGGATCATGAGAGAATCAATCTGGATTTCTGCTGGATTCCGCTGGAGGAACTAAGGAAGGACACGAAGGTATATCCATTGGAACTGATACCTTACATACTTGAGCAGAGAAAAGAAACGGTACATTTTGTTTCAAGGCAGATTTAATTGAGAGGACAAGCTTCCGAACATGACGGAAGAGGAACAACTTCGGCTGCTGGCCACGGACGGAATGCTGGTAAAGCGGCCGTTTGTCGTGGACGGGGATCTGGTGTTGACCGGATTCCGGGAAGCAGAATGGAAGGAAAAATTAATTTAGTACAAGGAGGACGAATATGAGCAGAGTAAATTTTGGAGCAAAGCCGGTAATGTATCCCATGCCGGTGCTGATCATTGCAACTTATGACGAAAATAGAGTACCCGATGCCATGAACGCAGCATGGGGAATCATTACGGACATGAATGAGATCTCCATCAGTATGTCAGAGCATAAGACCACGGAGAATCTGGCAAAGACCGGAGCATTTACCGTAAGTATCGGAACCGAAGATACCGTGGTAGCCTGCGACTATGTGGGCGTGGAATCTGCGAAGAAAGTACCTGATAAATTCTCAAAGTCTGGTTTCCATGCAGCCAAGAGTGATTTTGTCAATGCACCGTTGATCGATGAACTTCCCATGGCGCTGGAATGTAAGATGAAAAGTTTTGAAGACGGCATTCTGGTGGGCGATATCGTCAACGTCAATGCGGACGAAAGCATCCTGACGGATGGCAAGATCGATCCGAAGAAATTGAAGCCAATCAGCTATGATCCTGTGAATAATACTTATCTTGCAATGGGAGATAAAGTAGGAAATGCTTTTAAAGACGGTTTGAAATTGAAATAGTAAGATCAAAGAACGCAGGAGGTTTAACCCTCCTGCGTCCCCATCTCATCGGTGGTAGAGCGGATATGTTCTACTGCCGTTTTTACTTGTTCTGCGCAATCCAGGTTGTTCTGGCTCATGGTGTGTACCTGCTCGGCATTGGCGGTAACTTCTTCAGTTACAGCAGACAGCTGGGAGATGTTTTCCATAATCTTATTATTGGATTCTGACAATCCCAGAATGTGGTGATTTACTTCTTCCACCTGGGAAGCCAGTGCTTCCATATTTTTGTTCAGCTGTTCGAAAGTCTCGGAAGCAGCCAGGATCTTTTCGCCCTGCTGTTCGGTAGCTTCAATGGAGCCGCTGATCGTGTTGACTACCATGTTGGCATTGGCATTCAGCTCATTGGTGATCTTCGTAATCTCTTCGGTAAAGCTCTTGGTCTGTTCTGCCAACTGCCGGATTTGCTGGGCAACAACGGCGAAACCGCGTCCGGCCTCCCCGGCACGGGCACTTTCAATGGAAGCGTTCAATGCCAGAAGATTGGTCTGACCGGAGATTGCCATGATGCTTCCGGCGATCTCTTCCACTTCTTTCGTCTTTTCCTGTAACTTTTCCATGGCATCCGTGACGGAATGGTTGGTATCTTTGATCATAGCGGACTGTTGTTTTAAGTCTTCCATGGCAGCCATGTTTTTACGGATACTTTCGTTGGAATCCTCGGCAATCTGAACCATCTGTTCGGAAATGTGACCGGTCTGCTCGATAGCACGCTGAATCGTGCCGGTCATCTGGTTTTGTTCTTCAATACTGGTGGCGGTCATATTGGTAGCATCGGAGATTTCCTGCATGCTGTTGGCAACGGATTCCGTCGTCTGTACCAGCTGGTTCATAAGATCTGTGGTTTTGGTGGTTTCCTGATGTACGGTCTGGGATACGTCCAGAAGATTATCCAGTACTTCTTTTACACGGTTATGTTCTTCCCGGGAAGAACCGATGGCGTCATTATTAAAAAGTATTGTGATCTTACCGGTCTCCAGAATAATAATTCCGATCAGGAATACCAGCAGGGTAGAGCAGACGGCATTCACATCCTGACCGTAGATTCCCTTCGTAGCCTGAACGATCATGACGATCAGGTAGAGCACGAATAATCCCACAGCGGTTTTCTTCAGAGATTTTTTCTCATAATAAGGAATCTGTAATATGAAAATGGCGATCAGCGCATAGTGAATGAAACTTGCATCTGTCTGTAAACCGACTAACAGATACTCAATGCCGATCTCGATGGTAGCGAAGACTTTTAATAGTCGTGTCGCCTTATTTAGAAGGTGTGTCACGACATTTACCACACAGAAAACGGCAATCAGAATGGTATTTGCGTATGTAACAATGGGTGCAATGTTGTGATTTGCCAGTTTTAACCACAGATAAAATAGGAACACGATCGCCAAAAGCGAAGTAGCGATAATATAGAACCGGTTCATTCTGATATTGCGTTCCGAAGTATCCGTATAACGATATTTATTATTTTCTTTCATATTCATAAGTTCCCTCCCTTTTCTATTGATACTATTTTAATTGTAACTGCTTTCATCAATTTTTTCTACATTTTTGTTCCATTTTTTAAAAAAATATGGAAATAAAAAAAACAAATTGATACTGATTTTCAATACCAAATGCGCTATAATACTTCTGTTACAACACAGAACATTAAAATGTTGAGATACGAAAGGATACAGAAGTGTTATGACACTGAAAGAATTGGAAATCGGTAAAAGCGCCGTGATTGAAACCGTCGGTGGTTCCGGAGAACTCAGACAGCATTTCCTGGATATGGGTATGATCCCGGGAGCGGAGGTGACGGTGGTAAAGCTGGCTCCGATGGGTGACCCCATGGAATTGCAGGTGCACGGCTATGAACTAACGTTGCGTTTGGCGGAAGCGGATCAGATCGAGATCGTACCCATATCGAAGAGAACAAGAGAACATAAGGGACTGGATCGGGTGACGGATGCGGAGCACCCGGGATTAGGTGAGGATGGAAAATACCATTCGAAAAAAGATGAGAATCCTCTGCCGGAGGGAACGACACTTACGTTCGCCCTGGCGGGAAATCAGAACTGCGGCAAGACTACACTGTTCAATCAGCTCACCGGTTCGAATCAGCATGTGGGAAATTTCCCCGGAGTTACCGTAGACCGTAAGGACGGTTCCATCAAAGGGTATCCGGATACTTTGGTGACAGACCTGCCCGGTATTTATTCCATGTCCCCTTACAGCAGTGAAGAGATCGTATCCCGTAATTTTATTCTGTATGAGAAACCCAGAGCTATCATCAATATCGTGGATGCCACGAATATCGAGCGTAATCTGTATCTGACCATGCAGTTGTTGGAAATGAACATTCCCATGGTCGTAGCCCTGAACATGATGGATGAAGTCACCGGCAATCACGGTTCCATCGATGTGAATGCCATGGAGGCATTCCTGGGAGTACCCGTAATTCCCATTTCTGCTGCGAAAAACGAAGGTGTGGACGAACTGATCCGCCATGCAGTCCATGTCGCAAAATATCAGGAACGGCCGCTGCGGCAGGATTTCTGCGATAAAAACGATCATGATGGTTCCGTACACCGCTGCATCCATGCGGTGGGGCATCTGATCGAGGATCATGCGGAGACTGCAAAGCTGCCCCTGCGTTTCGCAGCCAACAAAGCCATTGAAGGAGATCATCTGATCTTGGAGAAGCTGCAGCTGGATGAAAATGAAAAAGAAATGCTGGAGCATATTGTCTGCCAGATGGAGACAGAGCGTGGTGTGGACCGGAGTGCGGCTATCGCGGACATGCGGTTTGATTTTATCGAGAGATTATGTGAACAGACGGTAGTAAAGCCGAAGGAAAGCAAAGAACGGATCCGCAGTGAGAAGATCGATCGGATCCTTACCGGAAAATATACGGCAATCCCTTGTTTTATTGTGATCATGATATTGGTGTTTTATTTGACATTTAATGTGATCGGAGCCTGGCTGCAAGGGCTTTTGGAACTGGGAATCGGCAGACTGACAGAACTTGCGGATGCAGCCATGACAGCGGCCCATGTCAACAGTGCAGTACAAAGTCTTGTGATCGACGGTATTTTTACCGGGGTGGGCAGCGTATTGAGTTTCCTGCCTATTGTGGTGACCTTGTTTTTCTTCCTTTCACTTATGGAAGACAGCGGTTATATTGCCCGTGTGGCATTCGTGATGGATAAGTTGCTTCGAAAGATCGGTCTGTCCGGACGAAGCATCGTACCCATGCTGATTGGTTTCGGCTGTACGGTTCCGGCAGTCATGGCGACGCGGACGCTGACCAGTGAGAGAGATCGTAAAATGACGATTTTGCTCACTCCGTTTATGAGCTGTTCTGCGAAACTGCCAATTTATTCCTTCTTTGTGAGCGTATTTTTCCCGGGAAAGGGTGGACTGATCATGTCGGCATTGTATCTGTTTGGTATCCTTATGGGAATTCTGGTAGCATTTTTATATCGGGGCACGTTGTTCCAGGGAGAACCGGTGCCTTTTGTAATGGAACTGCCTAATTATCGTCTGCCCGGAGCGAAAAATGTAGGACAGTTGTTGTGGGAAAAGGCGAAAGATTTTTTACAGAAGGCATTTACTGTGATCTTCATTGCAACGATTGTAGTATGGTTTTTACAGAGTTTTGATCTGAAACTGAATCTGGTAGAGAATTCAGCCAACAGTATGCTGGCAATGCTATCAGGTCTGTTGGTTCCGGTGTTCCGGCCGCTGGGATTGGGAGACTGGCGGATCTGTACGTCTCTGATCAGCGGATTTATGGCAAAAGAAAGTGTGGTAGCAACCCTGGAAGTATTGTTCGGCGACAGCATTGCCACGGTACTTACCCCACTGGCAGCCGCTACATTACTGGTATTCAGTCTGCTGTATACGCCCTGCGTGGCAGCCATCGCTTCTGTCCGCAGAGAACTGGGTGGAAAATGGGCCATTGCCGTGGTACTCTGGCAGTGTCTTGTGGCATGGGTGGCAGCCTTTTTGGTACATGGAATCGGAATGCTTCTGGGATGAAAATTCCTCGATAAGCGAATATTGGGTAGAAGTTTGGGAGTGCGCAGCACGAAACAATTCGTAGGAATTAAAGGTGGGGCTTTTGCCCCCGGCATCCATATATAATAGAAAACCTGCAGGGGATTATTCCTCCTGCAGGTATTTTATTACACATTTCAGTTCCGGTGAGATCCATTTGTTCCTATGATATAAAAGCTGCCGCCAGATATCCGGCTGAATCTCCGTCATGGGGAGGCTGACGAGATTTCCTTTTGCCAGATCGTCCGCTACAACGAACTCCGGCAGATAGGAGATACCGAGACCCTGACACAGAAGATTGCGGATCAGCTGGGTATCACCCACCTCCATGATGGGCATTGTCTCCTTACCGTTTTGGGAGAGCAGATCATCCAGAGCAGCCCGGTAACTCATGTTTTTCTCCGTCAGGATCAGCGGATATTCCAAAATCTGTTCCAGGGTGATCTGAGTCTGTCCGGCTAAGGGGTGACCGGCACCGGTGACAAAATGAATATCCACTGGAGCTTCGAAAGCGGTCACATAATTGTGATTAAAAATACGGCGGTCCAGCGTGTATACAATGTCCACTTGATTCTGCCCCAGCATCTGGAACATTTCGTCAGTACTGGTAGCAATGATCTTCAGGCGGATGCCCGGATATTTTTCATGAAAATCCTTAAAACGGCTGTGAAATTCCCAGCTGGCCAGGGACTCTGCAATGGCGATCCGCACCAGACCCTCCGGGGCGGTATTACCGCTGATGTGGGTGGCTTCCGCAGCAAGCCGCAGAATCTGCTGGGCCAGGGGCAGCAGCTTTTCTCCTTCATTGGTCAGGGTTACGGTATGCCCGATCCGTTCAAACAGAGGGATGGACAGCTCCTTTTCCAATTGTTTGATCTGAAAGGATACGGTGGACTGGGTATAACCCAGACGCCCGGCCGCCAGCGTAAAGCTCTTCAGTTCGTTCACCATAACAAAGGTTTCCAGATTTTTGACATCCATAAAATAATTGCACCTTCTCGATTGAGTTATTCGATCAATATGATAAAAATAATTCGTTTTTCAAATATTTATGAAAATTATATAATGAGAAAATAAGGCTGTCAATGTGAAAAGATGGCGAAAATATGGGAAAACAGCAAAAATATATGTCGTATCCCATGTTTAGAATAAGTAGTTTTGGGAAGGATCATGGGTATGGAAAACAGAGAAAGACTGGGGAGTCGTTTGGGATTTATCATGCTGTCGGCGGGGTGCGCCATCGGCTGCGGAAATGTGTGGAAATTCCCGTGGATGTGCGGGCAGAACGGTGGCGGAAGCTTCATGCTGATCTACGTGATCTGCCTGATTGTGCTTGGCCTGCCTACCATGATCATGGAATTCTCCGTGGGGCGTGCGGCGCAGACGAGTCCACTTTATATGTATCGGAAATTATCCGGCGGCAGGGGCAAATGGAATCTGTGGGGCATCGTCTGTCTCATCGGAAACATTGCGCTGATCGCTTTCTATGCGGTGGTGTCCGGATGGATCCTCTATTATTTTGTAAAATTTCTGACAGGGCAGAATCAGGATTTCGGATTTGAAAAAATGATCACGACGCCCTCGGTGAATGTGACATATCTGTTGTTCACCTTACTGATCGCTTTTGTCATTTTAAGCTTCCATCTGCAGGGTGGGCTGGAACGTATTACCAAATATATGATGTCAGCCTTGATCGTGCTGATGTTGGTGCTGGCGGTGCACAGCTTTACACTTCCGGGAGCAGGAGAGGGATTGAGCTTCTATCTGATCCCTCATTTTTCCAAAATCACAGGTTCTGTGGTGGTGGGCGCCATGAATCAGGCATTTTTCACCTTGTCCGTGGGAATGGGCGGTATGGCGATCTTCGGAAGTTATATCGGCAAGGACCGTTCTCTCATGGGAGAGTCTATCCATATTATTATCCTGGATACACTGGTGGCAGTGATTGCCGGTATCATTATATTTCCGGCATGCTTTACTTATGATGTGGAAGTGACGGCGGGTCCCAGCCTTCTGTTCGATACTATGGCGACAGTATTTAACAACATGGCAGGCGGCAGATGGTGGGGAACCTTATTTTTCCTGTTCATGGTGTTCGCAGCCATGTCCACAGTGCTGGGCGTGTGTGAAAATATTCTGGCCATGGTCCGGGAACTGACCGGATGGTCCAGACCGGTAGGATGTATCGTCTGCGGTGTGGGAACGTTTCTGTTGGCATTGACAACGGCGTTGGGCTTCAGCGTGATCCATTTTCAACCCTTTGCGGCGGGAACGACCTGGCTGGACTTCTGGGATTTCCTGGTGTCGAATAACATCATGCCTATAGGTTCGATCTTGCTGGCGGTATTTTGCTGTTATAAGGTCGGCTGGGGCTGGGACAAATTCCTGGAGGAAGCCAATGCCGGCAAAGGCTTAAAGGTGCAGCCGTGGATGAAGCCGGTGTTCAAATATTTTGTGCCGGCGGCGGTGTTGTTCATTTATGTGTACGGAATAGTGAATTTTGCGTGGAAATAGGAGAAATGAGATCAAGATAGGAAGAGACAAACGACGGTGGGGTGAGAACTCTGCCGTTTTTGTGTATAGGATGAGCAGGGAAGCGGTTGCACCGAGACTCAAAATTGGGTAGTATGTAATTATTCAGAGGTGGTTTTGTGAATAGTTATGGCAGTATAAAGAATAGAAGCAGGAGACATCTATGACAGAGCAGGAGATCCGGACGATATTGAACAGACAAAGAGAATATTTTGCTACGGGAGCCACACTTTCCCGGAAATTTCGGGCAGAACAGCTGGGAAAATTAAAGGCCTCCCTGCAGCGCCATGAAGAGGAACTGAATGCTGCACTGCAACAGGATCTGGGAAAAAGCCGGATGGAGAGCTATATGTGCGAGATCGGACTGACGCTCTCGGAGCTGACCTGGATGCAGAAACATCTGCGGGGGCTGATGCAGGAAAAGAGAGTGCCGACACCGCTGTCACAGTTCGCAGCGATAAGCTTTCGCTCTCCGTCACCCTATGGCACCGTGCTGATCATGAGCCCCTGGAATTACCCGGTGTTACTGACGCTGGATCCGCTGATCGATGCCATAGCTGCCGGAAATACGGCGGTGGTGAAGCCCAGTGCATATGCTCCGGCGACGGCAGCTGTGCTGAAAAATATTCTGGAAGAATGTTTTCCGATAGAATACGTGGCTGTGATCACCGGCGGCAGAACGGAGAATCAGGCATTATTGCAGCAGCGGTTTGATATGATATTTTTCACCGGAGGCAAGACCGTGGGACGGGAGGTGCTTAGAAGCGCTGCGGAATATTTGACCCCGGTGACGCTGGAGCTGGGCGGGAAAAGTCCCTGCATCGTGGATGCTACGGCGAAGCTTCCGTTGGCGGCGAGGAGGATCGTATTCGGAAAATATCTAAACTGCGGGCAGACCTGTGTGGCACCAGATTATGTGTTGTGTGATGTTAGGATCCGCGACCGATTGGTGGAAGCTATCCGGGCGGAGATCTCGAGACAGTTTGGTGCGGATCCCCTGCAAAATCCGGATTATGGAAAAATCATCAACGAAAAGCATTTTCACAGACTGCTGGGGCTGATGGATGCGGAAAAGACCGTCTGCGGCGGGCAGTATGACGAAAAGACTTTGCGGATTGCTCCCACAGTGATGACGGATGTGACCTGGGAAGATGCCGTGATGGGAGAAGAAATCTTCGGACCGATCCTGCCGGTGCTGACGTATAATGCACATGATGCAGAGAAAGGTGTTGCACAAAATGATTTTTGCAGGGATGCTTCCGGGACGCATGCAGCCACGGGAGACTTTGTGGATTGGGCGATCCGCTGTGTGGAGGAACATCCTCATCCGCTGGCACTGTATTTCTTCAGTGAAGATAAAAAAGCCCAGAGACGGATCTTGGATCACTGCCATTTTGGCGGCGGTTGCATCAACGACACCATCATCCACCTAGCCACCAGCGCCATGCCCTTCGGCGGCGTGGGCGAGAGCGGCATGGGCGGCTACCATGGACGCGCCGGATTCGAGACTTTCAGCCATTATAGAAGTATTGTGGATAAAAAGACATGGACGGATCTGCCGATACGGTACCAGAGGTATGATGAGATGAAAGAGAAGATGTTACGGAGATTTTTGAAGTAACGTCATCCTAAAATAGAAGTTATGTCCTGAAAAGTGTAAGATAACATTGGATTACGTCCTGAAAAGTGTAGCGTATAGTTCATATTACGTCCTGAAAAATGTAATGGCAGGGTATTTGTGGGAAATAATATCGAAATCGAGAAGGAAAGAAGGTAATCACATGAACTTTAACAAACAAAAATGCATTACGGCAGTGATTTTGCTGTTGGTCGCTATTCTATCCATAACCGTTATCGGAAAATACGCCTCCGCCCCGGAAAATCACCAGAAAACCATAGCCTCTCTGGATGAGAAAAAACAGACGGTCATGGAGCTGACGGCGGCATCCACGGTGACTTCGGCGCTGATCACCCTGCTTCCGGGAGACACGGCAACGCCCATTGCGGAGAAAATGGCGGATGTCAGCGGGTATCTGCTGGTGGTTCTCTGCGCCATTTATCTTGAAAAATATCTAGTGACGATTACCGGATATGTGGCATTTACCTACCTGATTCCGATTGCCTGTGGCTTGTGGATATTCAACCTGATTTTTGCAAATGCCACCTTGCGAAAACTGGCAACAAAACTGGTGGTGTTTGGCTTGGCAATCTCCTTCGTGGTTCCGGCCAGTGTAAAGATTTCTGACCTTATCGGAGACACCTATCAGGCCCAGATCGAAGCTACCATTGAGGATGCCAGGAACACACAGAATATACTGGAAAACAGTGGCGTGGCGGATGATGACGATGACACTAATGCGACGGAAACACCTGGAATCGGAACAACAGAAGTTCCTGGAACTGTTACAGGTAACGTGCAGGAGAAGGAAAGCAATAACTCAGGATCTGTCTCAAACATTTTCGACTGGGCAAAAGACGCTATTTCCGGCGCTAAAGATTCAGTGACAAATGTTGTGGAAAACGTGACGGTTTCTACCGAAGAACTGGTGCAGAAAGTGGAGAATTCCTTAAATCATTTTATTGAGGCAGTGGCTGTGATGATCATTACTTCCTGCGTGATCCCGATGCTGGTGCTGTTACTGTTCTTCTGGATGGTGAAGATTGTGTTGGATGTGGACCTGAGTGGAGCGAAGATCAAGGGGATGCTGCCGGAGCGGAGGGAATAGATTGTAGAAAAGAGGGGAAGAACATGAAATACCTTGCACACATTGATGGGGACAGAGAGCAATCAGTAAAAGAACATTTACAGGGAACCGCAGAGCTTGCAGAAAAATTTGCTGCAAAATTCAGGAAAGCGGACTGGGGATATTGTTGTGGGATGTTACATGACATTGGAAAATATTCCGCGGAATTTCAAAAGAAGATCAAAGAAAATCTGGATATCTGGGTGGATCATTCCACTGCCGGGGCGAAGGTCTGCGAAAATTTAGATGGCTGCTATTGGCTTCTGACTTACTGCATAGCAGGGCATCATGCAGGGTTGCCGGATCTGGGACGAGAGGGATTGCCGTCCTCTTTGCTGGGGAGACTTAAGAAAAGGTTGTGCGATTACAGTGCGTATGAAAAGGAAATAGAAATCCCTCAAATTACCACACCACCCATTGCCATGAATCCGGAAAAGGATCCAAACTTTGCGCTGAGTGTATTTATTCGCATGCTGTATTCCTGCCTGGTGGATGCCGATTTTCTGGATACAGAACAGTTTATGAACAACGGAACGGTTCAAAGGGATTCCGGAGAGAACATGGATGTTCTTTTGGAAAAATTGCAAAATTACATAGCAAAATGGCTTATAAATCGGAATGATACTACGATTGATGGAAGACGATCTGAAATTCTCCGGAACTGTCTGGAAATGGGAAAGTCCTCCAAAGGATTGTTTCAGCTTACGGTACCCACCGGTGGTGGCAAAACTGTGGCTTCTCTGGCATTTGCGTTGCAGCATGCGGTGGAGAACCATATGGACCGTGTGATTTATGTGATTCCCTATACCAGTATTATCGAGCAGAATGCGCAGGTGTTCAGGGAAATCCTGGGTAGTGAAAATGTGTTGGAAAATCACAGCAATGTAGACTATGAGAGCTCGGAAGAGTTCAAACCCATGCAGTTGGCGGCGGAAAACTGGGATAAACCGGTGGTGGTTACCACAAATGTCCAGTTTTTTGAATCCCTGTATGCCAATAAGTCCTCCAAATGCAGGAAATTACATAATATAGTAAACAGTGTCATCATATTCGATGAAGCGCAGATGCTTCCTGCGAATTATTTGAAACCGTGCATGGCAATGATAGAGGAACTGTTGCAACAATATGGCACGAGTATCGTGCTGTGTACGGCGACACAACCGGCATTACAGCAGTTTCTGCCTGAAAAGTATGTTGCCCGGGAATTATGCCCACGGAGAGAGGAACAATTTCGATTTTTTGAAAGGGTAACCTATCAGAATATTGATACCATCACGGAAGAGGAAATGGCGGAGAAACTACAGCAGGAGTGGCATGCACTGTGTATCGTGAACACGCGAAAAAGAGCACAGCGGCTTTACGAACGGCTGCAGGGAGAGGGCGTTTATCATTTATCAACCACCATGTATCCGGCGCATAGAAGACGAGTGCTTGCGGAGATTAGAGAACGTTTGGATGACAAAAAAGGAAAAAAATGTATCGTCATTTCGACCAGTCTCGTGGAAGCCGGAGTGGATCTGGATTTTACTTCGGTATATCGGGAACTAGCCGGTGTGGATTCCATTATTCAGGCAGCAGGACGTTGTAATCGAAATGATAAAAGAGGAAAGGAAGAGAGCATTGTCCGCATCTTCCAGTGGGAAGACAAGGAAAGGGTATCCGGACAGCGGCAGCAGATCGACACGACGAAAAATCTGCTGGCGGAGGGCAGAGATATTACTGCACTGGATAATATCACAGAATATTTTCGGAGACTATATCGCATCAAGGGCGAAAGCCTGGATATAAAGAAAATATTGGACAAGTTCAAGGACGGAAATTATCAATTTGCAACAGTAGCCGGAGAATTTAATCTGATTGAGGAAAATACAGTTACGGTATATATCAACAGAGAACCGGAAGCGGAGGCTCTTTTGCAGGAAATTCGGCAGCAGGGACTGACAAAGAGCCGTATGCGAAAAGCAGGGCAATATTGTGTAAGTGTTCGGAAAAAAGGGGAATATGAGAAACGGAATATGTTGTTTGAAGAAATGCGTGATGCGGGGATGGTAGAAGCGGTAGACCCGGATGCGCAGGATTTTTATGTGCTGACGCAGGAGGAACAATACCGGGAAGACACCGGATTGAAACTGGAAGTGGAATTGGGCGGAATGATGATGGTTTAATATTGCAGGAAATGGAAGTGGCGGTACACGATGGAAAAGTGTACCGCTACTCTTGTAAGTTAATGAAAATTACAATTATTTCAATCCACAGGATATACCTGACATTGAAAGTATAACATATAATTCAAAAAAATCTAATAGTTTTAGCGATAATTTCAATTGAAATTATCATTACGAATAAAAATAAGCATTGCAAATATATTAGACTTGTAGTATAGTGAATTTGTCAGATAAATACAGATAAACTAAAATATTGTCATATCATATCTGCGAAAAGACAGTATTTTACAAAGGGGGTATTATTGTCAGACAGAAAATAGTACTACAAAGGAACAGTAAACGGGAACAGCGCTTTAATTGTGGAAAGAAGGTGGAATAAATGGGAGTCGGAGTAAAAGTAAATGTATGGGGAGACTATGCATTGTTTTCGAGACCCGAACTCAAAGTTGAACGCTACAGCTATGACATCATCACGCCCTCAGCGGCACGCGGTATTTTGGAAGCCATTTACTGGCATCCGGGAATGCGGTGGATCATCGACAAAATCTATGTCAAAAACCCTATCCAATTTACAAGTGTACGACGAAATGAAGTAAAAAGCAAGATCCTGGCAAGCAATGTATTGCAGGCATACAACGGTGCAGACAAAACATTGTATATTAGTACGAAGGAGGACATTGTACAGAGAGCATCACAGCTGCTCTGCAATGTAAGCTACACCATCGAAGCTCATTTTGAAATGACAGAGAAAGCCAACGCTTCTGATAATCCCGGAAAATTTAAGGACATTATCATGAGACGGCTGCGTAAAGGAGAATTTTATTATATGCCATACTTCGGTTGTAGAGAATTCTCGGCGCATTTTGCTCTCTGCGAGGAAGAAGAAATTCATACCGCCTATGATGTAGTAGAAGAAAAAGATCTTGGCATCATGCTGTTTGACATGGATTACAGTGATCCGGAAAATATCCAGCCTATGTTTTTCCGGGCAATAATGCGTCACGGCGTGGTGGATCTGAGAGATTGCGAGGTGCTGCGATGATACTACAGGCACTGGTAAAATACTATGAAAATCTGGCAGAACAGGGGAAAGTATCCAGGTTGGGATGGTGCCATGCGAAAGTGTCCTATGAAATCAATTTGTCTTCGGAGGGGGATATCATAGGTATTACTTCCCGAAAAATAGCGGATATGCGTGGTAAGAAAGTAGTCTGGGTACCGGCAAATCTCGTCGTGCCGGAGATGGTGACCAGATCTTCCGGTGTGGCAGCTAATTTTCTGTGCGACAATTCCAAGTATATGCTGGGTATTGACGCAGATGGAACGAACTCACGTGTAGTGGATTGCTTCCAGGCGACGAAAGAAAAGCATGGACAGATTCTGCAATCTGCACAGGGAAAAACAGCCCGGGCAATTTTAGCCTATTTTGAAAAATGGGATCCGCAGAAAGCATCAGAACATCCTGTGATTCGGGAAAACTGGGAAGAATTGACAGAAGGCGGCAATCTTATTTTCTCTGTGGAAGGGCAGGAAGCACAGGAAGATCCGGAGATTCGAGACTGTTGGGAAAACTATCGGGCGCGGAATGGTGGAGAAGATAACGGCATTTGCCTGGTTACCGGTAAAAAAGCCGAGATATCACGAATCCATAAAGCAATCAAAGGGGTACCCGGGGCACAGTCCAGCGGAGCGGCGCTGGTATCATTCAATGCACTGTCATTTGAGTCTTATGGAAAGGAACAGAGTTATAATGCGCCGGTGGGAAAATATGCGGAATTTGCATATACCACGGCACTGAATTATCTGCTGTCCCAGCGGGATTACACCTTTTCCCTGGGGGATTCCATGATCGTGTACTGGGCAGAAAGCGGTAAAGAGCAGTATCAGAAGTGTTTTCTGAATATGTTTAAACCCACGAAAGATAATCAGAAAAAACTGAAGGACATTTTCGATAGCCTGAAAGAAGGCACCAGGGTTTACTTAGAAGATGCGGAGATGGATCCGAAACAGAATTTTTACATACTGGCGCTGGCACCAAATGCAGCACGATTGTCGGTCCGTTTTTTCTATGTAAATTCGTTTGGGAAAATCATACAGAATATAGCAGACCATTATGAGCGGCTCAAGATTGTAAAACCGGCATGGGAAGAACAGGATTATCTGGGGATTCGTGACATGCTGAATGAAACCGTGAATCAGAAATCAAAAGATAAGACACCGGTTCCGAACATGGCAGCCCTTGTATTGCAGGCGATTCTGTCGGGCGGACGATATCCGGCAAGTCTGTATACCTACACACTGATCCGCATTCGGGCAGAGTGCGGTAACGTGAACTGGAAACGTGCTGCTATCATCAAAGCATTTTTGATCAAAAATTATAATTGTATGAAAGGAGAAAATCTCATGGGATTGAACGAAGACCGCAATGATATAGCCTATGTATTGGGAAGATTGTTTTCCGTATTGGAAAGCATACAAAAAGAAGCAAACCCGACAATCACTACGACAATTCATGACCGCTACTTTAATTCCGCATGTGCTACGCCGGCAGTTATTTTCCCGGTGTTGCTCAAACTGAAAAACAGCCATATGAAAAAGTTGGAACGGGATAAAGGCGGAGCGAAAGTCTATTACGAAAAAGAAGTTGGGAAAATTATGGGCAAATTTGACGATTTCCCGAAACGCTTATCCCTGGAACAGCAGGGGCAGTTTGCACTTGGCTACTATCATCAACAGCAGGAAAAATATAAAAAAGGGGAGGACAAATAAATGAGTGAAGCTATTAAAAACAGATATGAGTTCGTAGTATTATTTGATGTGGAGAACGGTAATCCCAATGGAGATCCTGATGCGGGCAATATGCCAAGAGTCGATCCAGAGAGCGGACTGGGCTTGGTAACGGATGTCTGCCTGAAACGTAAGATCCGCAATTATGTCGAGACCGTAAAAGAGGATGCTCAGGGATATAAGATTTACATCAAAGAAGATGTACCCTTAAATCGCAGTGACAGAGAAGCCTGTGCGGATATGGGAATCACCGAAACGGATGATAAAAAGGTGACAGAGGAACTTAAAAAGTTAAAGAAAAATGATCCCGGTGTAGATCTTAAATTGAAGGATTATATGTGCCGGAATTTCTATGATATCCGTACGTTTGGTGCCGTAATGACTACTTTTGTAAAAGCATCGTTGAACTGCGGTCAGGTGAGAGGACCCGTGCAGATTGGATTTGCCAGAAGTATCGATCCGATCATCAGCCAAGAAGTAACTATCACCAGAGTTGCCATCACCACAGAAAAGGACGCGGAAAACAAGAATACGGAAATGGGTAGAAAGACCATCGTTCCTTATGGACTGTACCGGGCAGAAGGCTATATTTCCGCAAATCTGGCGCGGAAAGTAACCGGATTTTCCGAAGACGATTTGGAATTGCTATGGGAAGCAATTCTTAACATGTTCGAGGTAGACCATTCTGCAGCGAGAGGCAATATGGCAGTGCGGGAACTGATTGTATTCAAGCATAGCAAAGAACTGGGAGACTGCCCGGCTTATAAATTGTTCGATGCCGTAGAAGTAAAGAGAAACGAGGGCGTGGAATATCCCAGAAAATATCAGGACTATACGGTTACCGTTCACGAGGAACAGATTCCTGATTCCGTGGAAGTAAGAAGGATGAATTAATGGAATATGCAGAAGATGATTATCTCATGATATCAGGGATCCAGCATTTCAGATTCTGCAAAAGACAGTGGGCGCTGATCCATATAGAGCAACAGTGGGCTGAAAATGAACATACGGTAATCGGTGAATTAATGCATAAGAAAGCACATGATCCATATCTTACCGAAAAAAGAAGAGACACAATCATAGCGAGAGCATTACCCGTGGCGTCCAGAGAAATGGGCGTCACGGGTGAGTGTGATGTGGTGGAATTTCACAGATGTGAGGATGGAATCCGTCTGCATGGGCACAGGGGCAATTTTTCGGTATATCCGATCGAATACAAAAAGGGAAAACCGAAGATCACAGAGGAAGACAAATTACAATTAGCTGCGCAGGCAATGTGCCTGGAAGAAATGTTTTCCACACAGATTCCGGAAGGTGCACTGTTTTACGGAGAGACAAAACGGAGGGAAATCGTGGAGATCACGGAAGAACTTCGCAGCAAAGTGCGTGAGATGTTTCAAGAAATGCATCAATATTATGAACGGCGGTATACACCGAAAGTAAAGATGGGAAAGCACTGTACTTCCTGCTCTTTAAAGGAGATTTGCATGCCAAGACTTGCAAAAACCGGTTCTGTGAAAAACTATATGGATCAGGTACTTATGGAGGAAAACGTATGAAAAAATTATTGAATACGTTATATGTTACTTCCGAAAACAGTTATCTTGCTCTGGATGGTGAAAATATTGTAATTTATGATGACAAGAAAGAATTGGGCAGAGTTCCGCTGCATAATCTTGAGGGAATTGTATCATTCGGATATCGGGGAACCAGCCCGGCACTTATGGGTGCCTGTGCAGAACGAAATATTTCTCTGTGTTACATGACTCCCCAGGGAAAATTCCTGGCACGGGTCACCGGGAAAGTGCGGGGTAACGTGATTCTGCGGGAACAACAGTATGCCAGCAGCAAAGATGAACAGGTGGGATTGGAGATTGCTCAAAATTGTATCCTTGGAAAAGTACATAATGCCAGGTGGGTTCTGGAGCGGGCAGTCAGAGATCATAGTATGCAGATTGATGCAGAGCGGGTAAAAAAGGCATCTGAAATGCTGAAAAATTCTCTGATGTTGATTCAGAATAGCACATCCAGGGACGAACTCAGGGGATATGAAGGAGAGGCAGCCAGTATTTATTTTAGCGTGTTTGACGAATTGATTCTGCAGCAGAAAAAAGATTTTACATTTCAGGGCAGGAATAAGAGACCGCCTCTCGACAAAATGAATGCGATGCTGTCTTTTGTGTATACGTTGCTGACGAATACGGAGGCATCTGCACTGGAGTGTGTAGGACTGGATCCCTGTGTTGGATATCTACATACAGAACGCCCGGGCAGAGTATCTTTGGCATTGGACATGATGGAGGAACTGCGATCCGTGCTGGCAGATCGCTTTGTGTTGTCGTTGGTAAATAAACGGATGATCACAGCCAAGAATTTTACCCAAAAGGAAAACGGTGCGGTTCTCCTGGATGATGATGGACGAAGACTGATACTGACGGAGTGGCAGAATCGAAAAAAAGAAACCATAACACATCCCTATTTGCAGGAAAAGTTGGAATGGGGCATGGTACCCTATGTGCAGGCAATGCTGTTGGCGCGGTATCTACGTGGGGATCTGGACGGTTATCCTGCATTCCTGTGGAAGTGAGGTGCGATATGTTAGTATTGATCACATACGATGTCAACACAGAAAATGCGACCGGAAAAGCGAGATTACGCAAAGTGGCAAAACAATGCGTTAATTATGGCAGAAGAGTTCAGAATTCTGTGTTTGAATGTATTTTGGATAATGCTCAGAGCATTGCATTGAAGGCAACACTTGAGGATATTATTGATACAGAAAAGGACAGTCTTCGATTCTACTATCTGGGTAATAAATATCAGACCAAGATTGAACATATCGGGGTAGACAGAGGAATCGCCCCGGATCAGACACTGATTTTGTAACTGATGCGAAAGCCAAGCATACATAAAATGCCTGGGGGATTCGCACCTTATAAATTATGCGATTTATTGAAATAACATACAAAGATATTTTTAATTAAAATAATTTGTTGTTAAGATTAAATATTTTAGACAATTTTTGCTGAGAGAAAAGAGAACTTTTTGGCGAAAATTGCTGTCGCTCCCCTCGTGGGAGCGTGGATTGAAATCTTATCTCCCTTCCGAACAACCATATAGTTCTCTGTCGCTCCCCTCGTGGGAGCGTGGATTGAAATATTCCGAGGTTGACGTTGCTGCGGTCTTTACCTTGTCGCTCCCCTCGTGGGAGCGTGGATTGAAATCAATATAAACACCCACATGGCCAGACTTCCACAGTCGCTCCCCTCGTGGGAGCGTGGATTGAAATATGTTGGAACTCCTTTTTATAGAATCTTTTGTCGTCGCTCCCCTCGTGGGAGCGTGGATTGAAATCGTCAATCATTGCTACGTTGCTAGCTGTCATAAATGGTCGCTCCCCTCGTGGGAGCGTGGATTGAAATAGCCGTTAAGCTTGTCTTCAATCGCCTTGAGAATGTCGCTCCCCTCGTGGGAGCGTGGATTGAAATTAACGACATATTAGTTAGCTTGTAACTACACCTAGTCGCTCCCCTCGTGGGAGCGTGGATTGAAATTTGCTTTTAAGTAGTCCAGAGCATCTACCGCCGCGTCGCTCCCCTCGTGGGAGCGTGGATTGAAATAACCGCTCACGCTTGTCATAGTTAGCATTAGCAAGTCGCTCCCCTCGTGGGAGCGTGGATTGAAATGTCTAATGCATCAAATATTTCTTTAGCGGCTGTGTCGCTCCCCTCGTGGGAGCGTGGATTGAAATCAGTACATATTGATCTGCGATACACTATACGGTGCACGTCGCTCCCCTCGTGGGAGCGTGGATTGAAATCGTCGTCTGCTTTTACTCGGTTATAAATGCCGTGTCGCTCCCCTCGTGGGAGCGTGGATTGAAATTAGGTTGTCATGCTCGTTGATTAATTTGCGGTCTATGTCGCTCCCCTCGTGGGAGCGTGGATTGAAATTTCTGCTTGCTCGATCTCATATTTAAGTCGGCATTGTCGCTCCCCTCGTGGGAGCGTGGATTGAAATCCTGTATAAGTAGGCTTATCAGCTCGATCTACATGTCGCTCCCCTCGTGGGAGCGTGGATTGAAATTCTTAATCAGGGTGTCCAGGGTTCGAGCCCCTGGCGTCGCTCCCCTCGTGGGAGCGTGGATTGAAATTTTTGTGCATATCCAAACCACTCATGCTGATCCTCGTCGCTCCCCTCGTGGGAGCGTGGATTGAAATCGAGTAATCCGGTGCATCTGCGGAGAAGACAACAGTCGCTCCCCTCGTGGGAGCGTGGATTGAAATAGTACAGTTGCGACTAATTTACAGTCCGGTTTGGTCGCTCCCCTCGTGGGAGCGTGGATTGAAATTGCGTATCTCTGATGCATAAGTCATTAATACATCGTCGCTCCCCTCGTGGGAGCGTGGATTGAAATACCTCGTCAGTATTCAGCCGCTCACGCTTGTCATAGTCGCTCCCCTCGTGGGAGCGTGGATTGAAATCTGTAATATCTGATAACTTGTCAACCAGCTTCTGCACGTCGCTCCCCTCGTGGGAGCGTGGATTGAAATAGTGCCATTGCCTGTGAACCGTACCCGGCGAATAACGTCGCTCCCCTCGTGGGAGCGTGGATTGAAATTTATGGGATAATGTTTTATCTCCCATAGTCACTCGTCGCTCCCCTCGTGGGAGCGTGGATTGAAATCCCATATGCCGTCAACTGAGTGAGTAGTATGTGGTCGCTCCCCTCGTGGGAGCGTGGATTGAAATAGATAATGGAAGTAATGAACGATTCTGGTGAAAGTCGCTCCCCTCGTGGGAGCGTGGATTGAAATTAGTAAATAGTTATAATACAAGTCTAAGCTACCGTCGCTCCCCTCGTGGGAGCGTGGATTGAAATAAGTATGCGTATTTAAAAGACGAATCATCAGACGTCGCTCCCCTCGTGGGAGCGTGGATTGAAATGTATATAAATGTATGCGTTATCAATAGAACAAAGTCGCTCCCCTCGTGGGAGCGTGGATTGAAATACATTTTGGCGTTGAGCAAGTAGCAACCACATTACGTCGCTCCCCTCGTGGGAGCGTGGATTGAAATCAAGAATCACGGTAACCTTGTTACAACAGGAACGTCGCTCCCCTCGTGGGAGCGTGGATTGAAATGTGCTCGTAGACACCCATAAAATAATCTTTACCGTCGCTCCCCTCGTGGGAGCGTGGATTGAAATCTCGAATGTTATTTTGGTGGTTTTACTGTATTTGGTCGCTCCCCTCGTGGGAGCGTGGATTGAAATATGTTGGAACTCCTTTTTATATGATCTTTTGCCTGTCGCTCCCCTCGTGGGAGCGTGGATTGAAATATACTTTAGCTGACATTTAATTTGATATAGCTTACGTCGCTCCCCTCGTGGGAGCGTGGATTGAAATTATCAACTCATATAAGCAGATAGCATCACCAACAGTCGCTCCCCTCGTGGGAGCGTGGATTGAAATATATTTTGGTGTTGAACAAGTAGCAACCACATTACCGTCGCTCCCCTCGTGGGAGCGTGGATTGAAATAGCCTAATTATTTAGCAGATATTAGAGTAGAATCGTCGCTCCCCTCGTGGGAGCGTGGATTGAAATGATAAGGCTATCAATTAAGGAAAGTACAGCTTGCGTCGCTCCCCTCGTGGGAGCGTGGATTGAAATTATGAAATCTGCACTGGGCGGCATAATATGCACCGTCGCTCCCCTCGTGGGAGCGTGGATTGAAATGTATATAAATGTATGCGTTATCAATAGAACAAAGGTCGCTCCCCTCGTGGGAGCGTGGATTGAAATCGTCACCGCCGCCGCATATAGTTGCACGTTATAGTCGCTCCCCTCGTGGGAGCGTGGATTGAAATTATAAGATTGTCTGTCTCGTATTCGATCGGTTTGTGTCGCTCCCCTCGTGGGAGCGTGGATTGAAATAATAAACTGTTGGTTCATAAATTCGTCACATTCGTCGCTCCCCTCGTGGGAGCGTGGATTGAAATCCCAGTGATAGGGGAAGAGTTGCGTGACAGATCAGTCGCTCCCCTCGTGGGAGCGTGGATTGAAATCCCACTTATAATTCCCACCGGGTTTTCTACCGCTGTCGCTCCCCTCGTGGGAGCGTGGATTGAAATTTTGTTGTTGCACTTCATGGCTTTAGTATCAAGACGTCGCTCCCCTCGTGGGAGCGTGGATTGAAATATGAGATTGCTTTTATACTGGTTAGCGCTCCCATGCGTCGCTCCCCTCGTGGGAGCGTGGATTGAAATTACCACCGGCATACCAGAGAACTGACTGGAACCATGTCGCTCCCCTCGTGGGAGCGTGGATTGAAATAGAGGATCTCTTTCCGGTCTATGATACCTACGGTCGCTCCCCTCGTGGGAGCGTGGATTGAAATCTGCGGAGAACATCTCACCGAACTCAAGGTCTGGTCGCTCCCCTCGTGGGAGCGTGGATTGAAATTTGCCTCACACACAAAGAAAAGAGGTCTCTTGTGTCGCTCCCCTCGTGGGAGCGTGGATTGAAATACTTTGTTCACCTCACTCTTTTCTGTTGCTCTGCGTCGCTCCCCTCGTGGGAGCGTGGATTGAAATTTACTATTGTTACTATTGTTGTCAGGTTTTCTCGTCGCTCCCCTCGTGGGAGCGTGGATTGAAATTTTTCCCGGAATGCTTCGGACGGCGGCAACATATGTCGCTCCCCTCGTGGGAGCGTGGATTGAAATATTGGCTGTAGCTTTGTCAAGGCTCATGTTAGTGTCGCTCCCCTCGTGGGAGCGTGGATTGAAATATAAGATTAACGTCTATGCACCGATCAATCTGTGGTCGCTCCCCTCGTGGGAGCGTGGATTGAAATCTACGGCACTAGATACACTTGTGGCTACTCCTGCGTCGCTCCCCTCGTGGGAGCGTGGATTGAAATCGTCTACTCTCTTTTTTGTGGGAATATATGACTGTCGCTCCCCTCGTGGGAGCGTGGATTGAAATCCTTGCTCTGAGGGAAACTTAAGAAATCTCCGTTGTCGCTCCCCTCGTGGGAGCGTGGATTGAAATTGAGACGGCTGCAGGTGGTGGCACCGGTAATATGTCGCTCCCCTCGTGGGAGCGTGGATTGAAATTGAGCAGAGGCACTATTAAGCAAAACATCAATAGTCGCTCCCCTCGTGGGAGCGTGGATTGAAATGGGATCCGGAGTGTCCGCTTACATTTAACACGGTGTCGCTCCCCTCGTGGGAGCGTGGATTGAAATAACAGAATGCGACATCAAACTACCTCACTTTCTGTCGCTCCCCTCGTGGGAGCGTGGATTGAAATAGTTATATGTGGAACGGAATGTTCCAGGGAAAGTCGTCGCTCCCCTCGTGGGAGCGTGGATTGAAATCTTTTTCAGCATCTTTGAGCAGAAATGAAAATACTGTCGCTCCCCTCGTGGGAGCGTGGATTGAAATATCCAGCACAAAAGCCTGTAGCAGTCCTTAAAAGTCGCTCCCCTCGTGGGAGCGTGGATTGAAATAGAACGGTGAATTACTCTACATGGCTACACATCCGTCGCTCCCCTCGTGGGAGCGTGGATTGAAATCTTAAACTGCACTTCATAACCCAAATCTGTAAGCGTCGCTCCCCTCGTGGGAGCGTGGATTGAAATATCCATCTCTCCCTGGCAATGATCAAAGCAGTTTGGTCGCTCCCCTCGTGGGAGCGTGGATTGAAATGCATTATGCTTCTCTTTCCATGCCCGGCATTCATCCGTCGCTCCCCTCGTGGGAGCGTGGATTGAAATTTCTGAAGCTCCTCCGATAATATCTTTTCCTCCAGTCGCTCCCCTCGTGGGAGCGTGGATTGAAATTCTCAATGGGAGCTGCACCGCCACCGATCTTTAAGGTCGCTCCCCTCGTGGGAGCGTGGATTGAAATTCAAGTACTCTGCTTCCAGCACGCGCCCGTTATCCGTCGCTCCCCTCGTGGGAGCGTGGATTGAAATATGCAGTGTATTCCCGGAATGGGAGTACTGGCAGGGGTCGCTCCCCTCGTGGGAGCGTGGATTGAAATATGCAGTGTATTCCCGGAATGGGAGTACTGACAGGGGTCGCTCCCCTCGTGGGAGCGTGGATTGAAATATTTACCTGATAGATGTTGATTCGGTCTTCGGAGTCGCTCCCCTCGTGGGAGCGTGGATTGAAATCTATATATCCGTCACAATTTACAATATACACAATGGTCGCTCCCCTCGTGGGAGCGTGGATTGAAATCTACCATGGCTTACACTACTGCTCTACGCGTGCGATCGTCGCTCCCCTCGTGGGAGCGTGGATTGAAATAAAAAGAGCAGGCAGAATGTTTATCTGCACAGGAAGTCGCTCCCCTCGTGGGAGCGTGGATTGAAATTTCTGTCGCCACAATACCGGATAAGTTGATATCTGTCGCTCCCCTCGTGGGAGCGTGGATTGAAATTTTGCATTTACGTTTGTTTTTGCACGATATTGCTTTGTCGCTCCCCTCGTGGGAGCGTGGATTGAAATCTGCGCAATGAATAAAATATTTTGCCCCGTTGTACGTCGCTCCCCTCGTGGGAGCGTGGATTGAAATTACCGGGGTAGCGTAAATGGCGTGCAAGCCAATTGTCGCTCCCCTCGTGGGAGCGTGGATTGAAATATGTCAATACAGCGTGTGCTGCGAAGAGCTTTCCGTCGCTCCCCTCGTGGGAGCGTGGATTGAAATCGGTTTCCGGCTGTACCTTAGTTGCAGCATCGGCGTCGCTCCCCTCGTGGGAGCGTGGATTGAAATGATGCTATCACCGAAGAGGTTTCCGGAGCCGGTGGTCGCTCCCCTCGTGGGAGCGTGGATTGAAATATGTATGAGCCGGTATTTATCAAGACACAGGCAAGTCGCTCCCCTCGTGGGAGCGTGGATTGAAATCCTGGAGTTAAAGAGCAGCTGTGCCTCATCTATGTCGCTCCCCTCGTGGGAGCGTGGATTGAAATAAAGTAAGCCTTGACTGGTTAGTAACTGGAAAAGGTCGCTCCCCTCGTGGGAGCGTGGATTGAAATTCCGGAAAATAAAGGTAAATCGTCCGGGTCAGGACGTCGCTCCCCTCGTGGGAGCGTGGATTGAAATATCAAATTCACATCAACGCATCTGTCCAACTGCGGTCGCTCCCCTCGTGGGAGCGTGGATTGAAATCGGTAACACTACCACCATAGCCTCCGGTATAGGGTCGCTCCCCTCGTGGGAGCGTGGATTGAAATATCTGATGTTAGACTGCGGACTCCGGCGTCAGGAAGTCGCTCCCCTCGTGGGAGCGTGGATTGAAATATTTCTGTCTTCATCCGGACTGCCTCCAATCTGTTGTCGCTCCCCTCGCGGGAGCGCGGATTGAAATGCACGGACGATGGGGATAATCTGTTTTTTCAACATGGTCGCTCCCCTTGCGGGAGCGACCATTGAAATAGAAAAGACAATCGTATATCATGTACTATGTGATTACATAGAAGGAGGATATCTAATTGAGTAAGACGGTTAGGCAAAGTGATTGGGCAACGGAAACGCATATGGAAGCCCTATTTTGGAGAAACGGAATGACACCGGAAGAATACGAGATGGAAAACAGATATTTGAGTAAAAATTTTTATAAGCAAAAAGATGGAAACTATATGCCACTTTGGATGCAAGAAGAGAACATGAAAGCATAATTAGTTCTTTGGATTTTTTTATTTACAGACAAGAAATACTTTATATTGAAATCAAAACAGATTGTAATAATTTCTTATACTATTCTATTTTATGTCTGATATTGTACAACATGTTGATAATTACAATATCTTTTAAAGTCAGTTTTAAGAAAATCTATTTATATTTCCTACGTAACAATTTGAATTTTTAATGTTATGTCGCATGGCTTTGTGTAAATTTGTGTATTTCGCTATTGATTTTGTGTAAGATTGTGTATAATATAAAAGGAGAAAAGAATGCATCCACGAAAGAAAACAATTAAAGAATTGGAAAAGAACGGTTTTATTTTTAAAAGACATGGAGCAAGTCATGATTTGTATTTTCAACCGAATACCAAGCAGACAATTCCTGTAAAACGTCATGATTTTAATGAAGATGATATGCGCTATATCTTCAAAGAAGCAAATATAGAAGGAGGCAAATGACATGCAATACACATATACCGCAGTTATTACTGAAAAAGATGGCACTTTCTATGCAAAGGTTCCGGATGTGGACGGGTGTATTACTACAGCATCGACTTTGGCAGAGGCGATTGCCCTTATTACAGATGCATTGAATCTTTGTCTTGTTGGTCTGGAAGATGAGGAAATTACTCCGAATGAGCCTACACCGCAGTCAGAGATTCCTCATTTACCGACAGATATTCTTACGATCATTCAGGCAGACACTATAAAATATCGTAGCATGACTGACACCAAGGCAGTTCGCAAAAATGTCTCGCTTCCGGCATGGATGTCCAAACTTGCCGATAAGCGAGGAATCAATTGCTCCAAAGTATTGCAGGAAGCACTTACCGCTAAACTTTTATAACTATAGAAAATCAGTATTTTTACCAAGGAGGTCCTCCCCATGTCCCACCCCATCCAATCCGAAGCCCATCTCACGACCTTTGAAGCCATCAGCATGATCGTCGGCAACAGCATCGGCACTGGCATCATCGCCGTTCCGTATCTTGCCACGAAAAATAGCATGCTGGATGTCGTGTGGATGGTATTGATCGCCTATTGTGTGAACGTGATCCTGCACCTGATCATTGCTGAGTTGTCTTACAATAATGGTGGTGTCCAACTAGTGAAAAGCTTTGAAGGAGAGCTGTTTCATGGGAAAATGAAGCAGATCTTCAGCTGGAGTGTATTTATCGTCTATGGGTTGGCAATTATGATCGGTGTGAGCGGTAATATCAACGGCGGAGCACAGATTTTTGTGAACTGGTTCGGAATGCCTTTCGTGGCAGCGCAGGTTTTGTACTATGTGATCGCCGGAGTTGTGGTATTTATCGGCATGAAAGCCGTAGGCATCGCACAGAAGTACGCAGTCATTGTCCTCATGGGAATTGTGGCGGTGATGACGGTAGGCACATTCCTGCATCCACTGAATTCCTTACAACGGGCACAGTTCCACTGGAACAATCTGTTGGCGCTGTACAGCATGGTGGTATTCGCAACTTCCGCCAATCAGGCAGTGATCCAGGTGGTGAAAGGCCTGGATGGCAACGCGAAACAGATCCGCCGTTCCATTTTCATCGGTTTTGGGCTTTCCTCAGTGTTTGTCCTGGTCGTAACGGGCACGGTTCTCCTGGGAACCAAGGGAGCGCTGGAAAAAGAACTGGCATACATGCAGTTGGGAGAAAGTATCGGTACCTGGGCGATGATCCTGGCAGGCGTATTTTCCCTGTTTGCTTTACTTACCACGTTCTGGAGCAATACTCTCGCCCTCCGCGATGTGGTTCATGAGCAGATCGGCAGCGGCAACCGCATCAGCTGGCTGATCGCTACGGTTCCCTGCATTTTGTTTGCCGTGTTCGGCGTGAACAGCTTTATTGTTCTGACGCGGATTATGAGCGGTGTAGTGGTACTGGTGAGCATCATGCTGGTGCTGACATACGGTAAATCCAGAAAAAAGGCGGGCAGCAGTCCTATCTGCGGTGTGATCGGCACGGTGCCTTTTCAGGTGCTGATGGTGATTTCAACAGTACTTTCTGCAATAGGAGCATTGATCCCGTTGAGTTAATCCCCAAAAAGAAAAGAGATTCTTATGTATACTTCCAAAAACTTTCAGATCCGGGACGAAGAGACTTTTTCCCTTTGCATCCCGACGGACAGAGATTATAAAATATTGCAGCTGACGGATCTGCACCTTGGTTTCGGCATGTTTTCCGGGAAAAAGGACAAACTGGCTCTGGAAGCGGTGGCGGAGCTGATCCACCGGACGGAACCGGATCTGATGGTCCTGACCGGAGATTCTGTTTTCCCGTTTTTCCCGAAAAGCGGTACCATGAACAACCGAAAGCAGGCAGAAAAACTGCTGGCATTTCTGGATGGTTTTCAGATTCCCTATACTCTGGTCTTTGGTAACCATGACTGTGAAATGGGCTCCACCTGCAATAAGGAACAGCTGGCGGAGATTTTCACTACGGGAAAATATGCCGTTTTTACCAAAGGAAGATATGAACACAGTCCTCAGAATCCCATTACCGGCGTAGGGAATTTTGTAGTAGACCTCACAGATGATCAGGGAAAACTGTTACTTCCGCTGATTCTGCTGGATTCCAACATGTATGGTGACGGCTGGTTTTTCAGTGGTTTCGACTGCATTCATGAGGACCAGACGGACTGGTGCATGGAGAAATTGAACGAGAGAAAGGTACCGGCTATGGCATTTTTCCACATGCCGCCCGCGGAGTTCAAGGAAGCCTACGAGAAGATGAAGCTAGGCGATCACACTGTGATCTATGAACATGGTAGTATCGGAGAAAAGGATGAGTATTTCGGAATATCGAACCGACCACCTCATTTTTTTGAAAAAGCGGTGGATAACGGCTGGCTGAAATGGATTTTCTGTGGACACGATCATCTGAATACGTTGTCATTGACCTATAAAGGTATCCGCATGACTTACGGAATGTCCATTGATTATCTGGGATATTCCGGCATCGCGAAGCAATATATCCAGCGGGGAGCCACGCTGATCACGCGTAAGACAGACGGGAACATAGATATCACTATGGTACCGTTGACAACGGTTGTTTCGGAACGAGTAAGGGGAGCCTGATGAAAGGCTCCCCCGATTTGTACGAGAATGATTAGTAATTGATACCGCTGATGCCGAGTACTCCGTTCTGGACATTGAAGGTGATGTTGGGGCCGTCACCGGTGCTGTAAAGGGTGAAGCCTGCCATACTGGGGCTTAATTCGGACAGATCAGCATTAGCCATAGAGTCTTTCAGCTCAGGGGTGAAGATTTTGTCTGCACCTAAGGCAATCAGGTCTTCCCTGGTTTCGATCACACTGCCATCGCCCAGAGCAACATAGACCGGATAATTGACCAGATCAGCGAGAGCATTCAGGTCTTCAGCGGCTACGGCATCCTGGATCTTTTTAGCGAAAGCGGCAGCATCCTCTGTGGAAACTGCAAAGTTGTCTTCATATGAAGTACCATTGGCCGCATCAGCAGAAACTTCTGTAGTTGTCTCAGCACTAGCTTCAGCAGCAGAACTTTCAGCAGTAGAAGCCTCCGCACCGCTTTCGGAAGTCACCGTACTTTCCGCCGAAGCTGCTCCATTTCCCTGACTGCCACAGGCAGCAAAAGACAATACCATCACAGTAGTTAAAAGTGCACAGATCATTTTGTTTTTCATAAGTAAAACTCCTCTCTTAAATAAAACCATATCTTACAGGTCTCTGATGGTTAGACTATGCATCTGCTGCAAAAGTTTCAAAAATATCAAAAAAATATCAAAAAAATATCAAAAACATCCACCCAAAAGAAAAACCTTCTGTTAAAATGTAAAAATAAGACAGATGAAAACAATAGAACAGGAAACTACTATGGAAGCATATTACTACCAGAAAATGAACAAGCCCCAGCAGGCCGCCTATCACGCTATGCAGCAGGGAGTGCTGGCGCTGGCAGACGAGATCCAGCTGCCGCGGATCCCGGCGGAAGAATTGTATGACGTATTTTTCCGACTGCGGCTGGATCATCCGGAGATCTTCTGGGTGGTGAGTTATCGGTATAGATATTATCAGGACTCCCCCAACATCATCTTCGTGCCGGAGTATCTGTTTGAGAAAAATAAGATCAGAGAACATCAGAAAGCCATGCAGTCCCGGGTGGAAAAGCTGGCAAGACCTGCCGCAAAGTTCACAGAGTGGGAAAAAGAGAAGTACATTCACGACTTTATCTGCGAAAATATCACCTACGATAAGTTGAAAAAGCCCTATTCCCATGAGATTATCGGACCGCTGGGACAGGGCGTGGGTGTCTGCGAGGGCATTGCCAAATCGGTGAAGGTGCTTTGTGATGCGCTGGGTGTGTGGTGTGTAATCGCTATCTGCGGCAACAATCCGGAGAAAGGGATCAAGTACCGTCACACCTGGAATATTGTGCGGATCGGCGGGCAGTATTATCATCTGGATGCCACATTTGACAATACATTGGGAAAACATCAGGGCAATGCGGAAGCACCCGGAGAGATCCGCTACGACTATTTCAATCTGGGAGATAAAGCAGTGTTCCGGGATCATGAACCGTTGATCGCCCCGGCACCCGGCTGTCCGGACAACGATCATTTTTATTACAAGGAGAAAAAACTTTCCTTTACGAAAACGGAAGAAGTATATAAAAGAGCACAGCAGATGGCGAAAAAAGGCCGGGCCATGACGTTCCAGTGGCGGGGAGGCTATCTGACCAGAGAAGTCTTGCAGGAACTGTTGGAACTGATCCGCAAGGCAGGCGAGGAGCGGCAGAAGACCGCCCGGATCAGCTTCAACTGGCCACAGGCGGTCATTCATTTCAGCTATGTGGAAAATGCAGGCATCCCGGAGCCGGAGGTCGTCATGGAAGACGCCAACGAAGGAGAACAGTTCGACACCGGGGAATAAAGGTATGGGATGATGTCAGGATCAAGAATTCTCCGACTTCAATGCGCACTCCCGGAATAACGCATTGACGGCCAGCTTATAGTCGCTGGCATCTGTGGCTTTGCGGATCTTTTTTACGTATTTGTCCGGAGATTCGAAGCTGTGGCTTAAGAAAGTCCAGAGATCCTTCATCTTATAGAGCGTATTGGTATCGCCGGACATGATCTCCTGATAACCGGTCAGGAGGGAAGTGTGGAATTCCTTCAGGACAGCCAGCCGCTCTTCACAAGACGGCAGCGCAACACTCTCCGTGGAGGCAGCCTTCAATTCCTGCAATAATCCCGGATTCTGCAAAATTCCCCGGCCGATCATGACCGTATCGATACTGGGAAGCTTCGTAAGAATCTGCGTTAGCGACTCCGGAGAGGTAATATCCCCGTTATAGCACAGCGGACATTGCAGGGCTTCCACCGCCTCTGCGAAAGCTTCCAGATGGGGTGTCCCCTTGTAACCTTCCTTTTGCAGTCTGGGGTGAATGATCAGTTCCTTCATGGGGAATTTTTGATATATTTTAAGCAGTGGAGCCCATTCATCCATGTAGTCCATGCCGATGCGGGTCTTGATGGAGATTTCCAGTGGACATTTTTCGAAGATCTCGTCCAGAAAATCCTCCAGTTCCCGGGGCGTGCCTAAGAAGCCGGCACCACGGTTTCTTGCCACCACCGTCCCGGAAGGACAGCCCAGATTCAGATTGACCTCGTGGTAGCCATATCCGGCCAGCTGCTCTGCCAGCGACAGAAAATCCTCCACCTTATTGGTCAGGATCTGCGGTACGGTGTACATGCCCACATTATGTTCCGGAAGCACATCGTTGCGTTCTCTGCTGTTCATGTGCCGATTGGAGATAAAAGGGGTAAAATATTTGTCCATGCCGCCGTAACAGCGGTTCCAGTTAGTGCGGAAATTATAAGTGGTCAGTCCCTCCATGGGGGCAAGATAATATTTCATAAAAAATGTATGCCTTTCCGTAACCTGCAAGCGTTCCGTTGCATTCCGGCGTATGCTTTCGCAGATTGTACTTTGTATCGGGTGTTTTGCCAAATCCCTTATTCAGAGATATTCTCAATAACGGGATTGCCCTTTACATGATTATAAACAGTTACTATTATAATAGAGATAGTAAAAATTGCAAAGAAAACCGCAAAGATCCAAAAAGAAAGCGGCTGGAAGAAGGAATAAAGATCATGACTGAAAAAACAGAAAATAATACCATAAACCTAACCACCAACGAACGCACCCAGCAGGAGATCACCATCTCCGGCAACCCCGGGAAACCGGTCGGGGAGGATGGGGAGAAGATGCTGTGCCGCATGAACGAAAGCCACTACGCAGTGACCGGCTGGGCGCTGGAACACTGGAAGATCCGGGAGAATGACCGGATTCTGGACATCGGCTGCGGTGGAGGAGCAACTCTGAAACGCATGAGTGAAGAGGTGCGTGACGGACATCTGATCGGAGTGGATTATTCCGCCACTTCACTGGAGCTTTCCGGGAAAACCAATGCAGAAGCACTGCAGCAGGGAAAAATGGATCTCGTGGAAGCCTCAGTGGAAAAACTGCCCTTTGCGGACAATGCTTTTGACAAGATCATTACGGTGGAAAGCTTTTATTTCTGGCCGGATCCCGCGGAGAATCTGAAAGAAGTCTACCGGGTATTGAAGGAGCAGGGAACCTTTTTACTGGTGGCCGACATTTACCAGAAGGAGAATCTGCCGGAACAGGTACGGGAAAACATTCAAAGATTCCATCTGTTTAATCCCACACCGGAAGAATTCCGGGAACTGCTGGAAAATGCAGGATTTGAAGAGGTACGGATTCACTTAAAAGACGGCGAGGACTGGATCTGCGCGGAAGGGCACAAATAAGCAGTAGAACCCTTCGGAAAAACGCAAAAACCGGGTGGAAGTCCGAAACGGAACACGCTAGAATCAGAAACGTAGAAAATGTGAAAGTATCCATGAAAATATTCAAAGGAGAAAACAATAACCATGTATAATCAGAATTATAAAGTAGAACTTCCCCAGTTCCCGGACCGGGAGGTGTCCATAGCAGAATACGGCGCGAAGAGCGGCGATTTGCAGATCGAGACCGGCAGACACAATGCGGAGGCCATTAACCGCGCGATCTGCGAAGTGTCGGAGCAGGGGGGCGGTACGGTAAGAGTTCCCGCAGGCATCTGGGCGGTGGCTCCGCTCCGGCTGTTAAGCGGTGTCAATCTTCATCTGGACAGTCAGGCTATGTTAAAATTCATCAAGTCCAAAGAGGACTATCCGCTGCGGATCACCAGCTATGAAGGTCAGGACTGCATTCGCACCGTATCTCCCGTTACCGCGGAAAATGCAGAAAACATCGCCATTACCGGAGAAGGCATCATTGACGGCAGCGGTGATAAATGGCGTCCGGTCAAGAAGTTTAAGATGACGGAAAAGCAGTGGGATGCGTTGTTTACCATCAGTCCTTATGTGTTAGAGACGAAAGAAACAGCGATCTGGATGCCCACAGAGTCGATTTTAAAAGGAAATCACCACAATATTCAGGGAAACACCGAGGAAGCACTGGCCGCCGCGGCACCCTATTACGATTTTTACCGCCCGGTGATGATCAGTCTGCGCCATTGCAAAAATGTGCTTCTGCAAGGCGTAACGTTCATGAACTCTCCGGCATGGAATATCCACCCCTATTTCTGCGAGAACCTTACGGTGGAGCATATACAGGTCCGCAATCCTTATTATGCCCAGAACGGTGACGGCATTGATGTGGAGTCCTGCACTAATGTGCATATTCATCACAGTGTTTTTGAGACCGGAGATGATGCCATCTGCATGAAGTCCGGCAAAAATGCCATTGCCCGCAAGATTCAGGGGCCCTGCAGCAATGTTTACATCCATGACTGTCTGGTGAACGAAGGCCATGGCGGTTTCGTCATCGGCAGTGAGATGTCCCGCGGAGTAAAGGATATTCTGGTGGAGAACTGTACTTTCGTGGGAACCGATGTGGGTGTCCGCATGAAGAGTGCGCTGGGCCGCGGCGGCGTGGTAGAAAATATCACTCTCCGCAATATCCATATGAGCGAGATCAAGGGCGAGGCAGTGATCCTGACCATGTCCTATGTGCTCAATTCCCTGAACCGGGAAGAGACCATTGCCATGGAAAATGAGGACGACATCCCGTATTTCAGAAATCTGCAGATGGAGAATATTGAAGTCACCGGCTGCAGACAGTTCACAAAGATCGAGCCTTTACAGGGCAGGCCGGAGACAATTCAAAATGTAGTCATTAACGGACAGAAGCTGGCATAAGTGCCAGGACTGGAACACAGATTTCCGGTGCCGGAGAAGAAAATTTTGAAACACAGTATCAGGAGGTAATGATTATGCCATGTACAACCATATTAGTAGGAAAAAAAGCATCTTATGACGGTTCCACCATGATCGCCCGGAATGACGATTCTCCTTCGGGGCAGTTCACACCGAAGAAATTCGTTGTGGTGCATCCGGAAGAACAGCCGAAAAAATACGAATCCGTGCTTTCCCATGTGGAGATCGATCTGCCGGAGGATCCCATGCGTTATACCGCAGTCCCCAATGCACTGGACGGAGAGGGTATCTGGGCAGCGCACGGTGTCAATGCGGCAGGTGTGGGCATGACGGCCACAGAGACCATCACTTCCAATGCCAGAGTTCTGGGAGCGGATCCACTGGTGGAATATGTTCCGGCGAAGGATGGTGTGGAAGAGATCTCCGGCGGCATCGGCGAGGAGGACATTGTGTCTCTGGTGCTTCCTTACATTCACAGTGCCAGAGAGGGTGTCACACGTCTGGGAAGCCTGTTGGAGAAATACGGTACCTACGAGATGAACGGTATTGCTTTTTCCGATAAAAACGAGATCTGGTGGCTGGAGACCATCGGCGGCCATCACTGGATTGCCCGGAGAGTGCCGGACGACGCTTATGTGGTGATGCCGAACCAGTTCGGAATCGATGCCTTTGATCTAGAAGATGCGCTGACGGAGCAAAAGGAGCATATGTGTTCCGCGGATCTGAAAGAATTTATTGAAAAGAACTACCTGGATCTGTCACAGGACGGCAGTTTTTCCGCCAGAGATGCCTTTGGAAGCCATGACGATTCCGACCATGTATACAATACCGCAAGAGCCTGGTATATGCTGCGGACCCTGAATCCCCGTACAAAGGTCTGGGATGGCCCGAATGCAGAGTACACACCGTTTTCCGATGATCTGCCCTGGTGCATGGTGCCGGAGAAGAAAATCACGGTGGAAGATGTGAAATATGTGCTGTCTTCCCATTATCAGGGAACGCCCTACGATCCTTATGCGGCTTATGGAGATAAGTCCATGCGGGGAGCCTATCGTTCCATCGGCATCAACCGCAATGACGTCATGACCCTGATCCAGATGCGTCCGGAGGGAGAGCCGGTTCAGTGGCTGGCGCTGGCCTCTAATGCCTTTAATGTACTGGCACCTTTTTATACCGGCATCGATAGGACACCTGAGTACCTGTCAGCGACCACCGGAAAAGTCTCCACGGAGAACTTCTACTGGATGAGCCGTATGATCGCAGCCATGGCAGATGCTTCTTATAGCAAATCCGTGTTCCATATCGAACGTTATCAGGAAAAGGTGGCAGCGAAAAGCCACGAGATCCTGAACCGTTACGATACATTGCTGGAGCAGGAGAACGAAGAGGACAAATGTAAGAAATTGCAGGAAGAAGCCAACGAAAAGACGGCCCAAATGCTGCGGGAGGCAGCAGCCGACACGCTGGACAAGGTACTGTACGAACTTAGCGGACAGATGAAAAATGCCTATGCCAGATCGGATGCGTAAACAATCATCCAGGTGGAAACTTCATGATCTGAATGAAGAGAAAGGAAAACAGCAGATTCTCCAAAAGAGTCTGCTGTTTTTGTGTTTATGAAAATATCTCATTGACAAATTGAAATTGGCTCCATATAATTACCAAAGATAATTACTAGTGGTAACTATAAAGACAATTAGAGAATAGAAAAAAGATATCAGAGAGGAAAAAGAATGACGGTTCAGACCATAAAACGAATGTTGGATGCCTGTTATCAGGCAAAAAGAATCCGGGAGATGCTTCCCGCGCTGCCCTCAGGCGTGACACCCTCTTATATTCATTTTCTGGATGTGATCCAGATCATGGAGAGGCAGGGGGTTGCTGTGAAGATTTCAGATATCAGTGACTATCTGAATATCCCCCGTCCCGGCGTGACACGGACAGTAAAAGAAATGGAAGAAAAGGGGTATCTGCGGAAAGCCAATGCGGCGGAAGACGGTAGGATCACCTATATTTCCCTGACCGAAGAGGGACGAAAGCTGTCGGAAAAATATAACGAGAATTATTTTTCCGGTCTGGCACCGTATCTGGAGAGCATTTCCGAAGCAGATGCGAAAGTGATGATACAGACCATAGAGACCTTTTATCAGGTGATGTGCGAGAGGAGAGAGTATTTTGAAAAATAAAGAAAATGACATGATGGATTTTACACAGGGAAGTATTTTGAAAAAGTTGCTTCGCTTTATGGTTCCTATTTTGGGAGCACTGATCTTACAGGCGGCCTACGGTGCAGTGGATCTGCTGGTAGTGGGACGTTTCGGCTCCACCTCCGGACTTTCCGGTGTATCCACCGGCAGTCAGGTGCTGAATCTGGTGACCTTTGTGGTGACTCAGCTGGCCATGGGTATCACCGTGCTGATTGCCCGGTATCTCGGGGAGAAGAGAGAGGATCAGATCGGCAGTATCATCGGCGGCGGAACCGTTGTATTTGCAGCGATCTCGCTGGTGCTGTTTGTAATTATGGTGGGCTTTGCCCGTCCTATTGCGGTTCTCATGCAGGCACCGGAAGAGGCGGTAGGGCTGACCGTTGCTTACATCCGGATCTGCGGTGCCGGAATCTTTTTTATTGTGGCATATAATGTATTGTCAGCCATTTTCCGTGGACTGGGTGACAGCAATTCCCCGTTGCTGTTTGTATTCGTGGCGTGCATTGTCAATGTCGTGGGTGATCTGGTGCTGGTGGCAGGACTGGGCATGGATGCCATGGGAGCAGCGCTGGCTACTGTTTTTGCACAGGCATTGAGCGTAGTGTTTGCAATTGTACGCCTTGTGAAAAAGGGACTGCCCTTTACCATTACTGGATACGATTTCCGTTGGAATCCCCAGTGTGGTAAATTCCTGCAGATTGGTCTGCCGTTAGCTTTGCAGGAGTGTCTGACGCAAGGCTCTTTCCTGGCACTGTGTGCCTTTGTCAACCGCCTGGGACTGGAAGCTTCCTCCGGCTACGGCGTGGCATGCAAAATCGTTAACTTTGCCATGCTGATCCCCAGTGCACTGATGCAGTCCACTTCTTCTTTCGTGTCACAGAATGTAGGTGCCGGAGAACAGAAGCGGGCGAAGAAGACCATGTTCACCGGTATCGGCATCGGACTTTTGGTGGGATGCTTTGCCTTTTCACTGGTGTTCTTCCGGGGGGATCTGCTGGCAGGTATCTTCTCCGCGGATGCGGCAGTGGTGCAGAGAGGATATGAGTATCTGAAAGGTTTCGCACCGGAAACACTATTGACTGCTGTGCTGTTCAGCATGATGGGATATTTTAACGGTAATGGCAAGACCGTGTGGGTCATGCTTCAGGGACTGATCCAGACACTTCTCGTCCGACTTCCTTTCGCTTACTATATGAGTATCCAACCGGACGCAAGTCTCACCAATATCGGCCTCGCAGCCCCCATCTCTACTGCAGTGGGCATTGTTCTGAATGTGGCTTTTTTTCTCTATTTGGAACATGCTGCCAAGCGTAGTTGATGGAGAGTTACGCGGGGAGTTCTGTTTGTATTAAAAACGCTATTTTTTCTAAAAAAAATACAAAAACAGGAGATTTTGCCATGCAAAAAGCTGTTATTTTCGCTGAGCGTGCAAAATGAAGAAATTCCGTACAAAAATTCCGGATTTGGGAATTTTTTTGTACGGAATTCATTGTTTTTAGAGTTTTTACACCAAACTAACTTGAGAGTTAGTGAAATACATTGGCAAAATCCACGAACTCCCGGAGCATGCGA
>NZ_QUEC01000016.1:4196-84904 GCF_003478095.1 Clostridium sp. AF34-10BH | reverse complement strand
TGAGCAAGCTCCCACCGAGGTATTCCGTTCTATTTTTGCATGGCTCGTAGCTAGGCTAACTTTCCATTTATTTCAGCTTCCAGATATCTCTGTTGTACTCTGCAATAGTTCTGTCGGAGGAGAAGAATCCGGCCTTGGCGATGTTCACTAACATCATCTTCTTCCACTTCTGCTGATCCTCGTAATCAGCAAATGCCTGATCCTTTACCTTGATGTAGTCCTCTAAGTCAAGCAGGGTCATGAACCAGTCTTTGTTCAGCAGCTCGTTGTACAGACGCTCCAGGTTCTCCTTTTTGCCGACCTTGAGCACTTCTTTGCTGACGATGAAGTCTACAGCCTCTTTGATCACAGGGCTCTTCTTGTAGTAGTCCTTAGAGACATAATCTGCCTTCTCGTAATGCTTGATCACAGTGTCGCTGTCCTTACCGAAGATGTAGATATTGTCATCGCCTACCAGCTCATGGATCTCTACGTTTGCACCGTCACTGGTACCCAGTGTTACGGCACCGTTTAACATGAACTTCATGTTACCGGTTCCGGATGCCTCCTTGGATGCCAGGGAGATCTGCTCGGAGATATCGCAGGCAGGGATCAGCTTCTCGGCATAGCTTACGTTATAGTTCTCTACCATAACAAGCTTCATGTAAGGGCTGACTTCAGGATCGTTATTGATAATGTCGGACATTACCAGCAGGAGATGGATGATATCCTGAGCAATCACATACGCAGGCGCAGCCTTTGCACCGAAGATAAAGGTCAGTGGAGTAGAAGGCTTCCTGCCGCCCTTGATCTCCAGATATTTGTGAATGATATACAGTGCATTCATCTGCTGACGCTTATACTCATGCAGACGCTTTACCTGAATATCGAAGATGGAATCGGGATTCAGCTCCACGCCCTCCTTCTCCTTGATATAGGATACCAGTTCTGCCTTCTTGGTCTTCTTGATGTCGTAGATGGCATCCAGTACGGCCTGATCGTCCTTATGCTCTAACAGCTTCTGTAATTCATCCGCATCCTTCTTGTAGCCGTCGCCAATGGTCTGGGTCAGGAAGGCAGCCAGCTCATGGTTGCAGGACAGCAACCATCTGCGGAAGGTAATACCGTTGGTCTTGTTGTTGAACTTCTCGGGATAGATCTTGTAAAAATGATTGAGTTCGCTCTGCTTCAGGATCTCGGTATGGATCGCTGCCACGCCGTTGACACTATAGCCATAGTGGATGTCGATATGTGCCATGTGCACTCTCTTGTCCTTGTCAATGATCTGAACTTTTTCGTCCTTATATTTCTTTGCCACACGGTCACTCAGCTCCTTGATGATGGGAACCAGCTGAGGCACTACTTCCTCGATATAAGCCAGAGGCCATTTCTCCAGAGCTTCTGCCAGAATGGTGTGGTTCGTATAAGCACAGGTGTGGCTTACTACGTCGATAGCTTCATCCATAGTGAAACCTTCCTCTGTGGTGAGAATGCGGATCAGCTCGGGGATAACCATGGTAGGATGGGTATCGTTGATCTGGATCGCTACATGCTCAGGCATAGTATGCAGATCATAACCCTTTTCCTTTACTTCCTTCAGGATCAGCTGGGCACCGTTGCATACCATGAAGTATTCCTGATAGATACGCAGCAGATTACCTGCCTCATCGGAATCATCAGGATACAGGAACAGGGTCAGGTTCTTCTCAATAGCTTTCTTATCAAAAGTGATGCCCTTCTTTACCAGACTCTCGTCTACGGTCTCTACATCAAATAAATGCAGCTTGTTCAGTCCATTCTCATAACCTACGACATCAATATCATAAAGTACGGAAGTCACCTTGCGGTCACCGAAAGATACTTCGAATTTTGTGCCGGTATTGTTCAGCCAGGAATCCTTCTGGATCCAGTCATTCTTCTCGGCGTTCTGCAGGTGATCCTTGAATACCTGCTTGAACAATCCGAAGTGGTAATTCAGACCGATACCGTCCCCGGGAAGTCCCAGGGTAGCGATGGAATCCAGGAAGCAGGCTGCCAGTCTGCCTAAGCCCCCGTTACCCAGAGAAGGTTCGGGTTCTGCCTCTTCGATGTCTGCGATGGTTTTGCCGTTTTTCTTCAGGATATCGCTCAGCTCCTCATAGATGCCTAAATTGATCAGATTGTTGGATAACAGCTTACCGATCAGGAACTCCATGGAAATATAATATACCTTCTTGTCTCCTGTAATGGCGGGAGTCTGTGCCATCTTCTCTTTGGTCAGCTGCAATACTCCGGTGTACAGCTGTGCATCGGTGCAGGCACCGATATTCTTGCCATATAATTTGCCGGTGATCTCATTTAAAGTCTGCTCTAAATTCATTTCAAACTCCATTTCTGCACGATAGTTTTATTTTTGCCAAAATGAATGTACCGTGCCACACTCATTTTTTCATATTCTTTTTCTTTGTCTGGGTACTATACTTATTTTTGGTATCCCATCCCCTTGTCTCAGGTGTGCCTTGGGTATTTCCTATCCTTTTCGGCCTCCATACCCTTCCTGCCGCTACGCCCGGGTATTTCCTGCACTTTTCGGCCTCTATACCCTTTTTCCCGCTGCGCCCCGGGTATTTTCTGCACTTTTCGGCCTCTATACCCTTTTTCCCGCTGCGCCCCGGGTATTTCCTACCCTTTTTGGCCTCCATAGCCTTTCTGCCGCTGCGCCCTGGGTATTTCCCGCACTTTTCGGCCTCTATACCCTTTTTTCCCGCTGCGTCTTGGGTATTTCCTGCACTTTCCGGCTTTTCATACCCTCGCAATACTGAGATTTTGTGTATGTCGTTCTCTTACAATACACAGGATAGCATAGGAAAACGTTTTCCGCAACCTTTTCTTTAATTTTCCTGATTTTTTGTGCAAAATAGCTTAACAGATAATGTCCTTATAGTACATTTTCACGATACTGTGGGGCATGATTACCTGATGCCCTTCCCCGCCGTTCATCAGCTGGTGTACCTCTTCCACGGCTCTGCTGGAGATGCTGTAGAAGTCCTGCCTTATGGTATTCATCTGCTTGCCGACATATCCCATCAGGGTGATACCATCGAAGCCGCACACCGGACGGAAAATATCCATATCGATCAATGCATTCATGGCACCTATGGCCATCAGATCGGAAGCGCAGACCACCACATCCTTATTCTTCGCATATTTCAATGCCACGTTTCTTGCCGTCAACTCACTGAAGTCTCCCTGTCTGACCATCATGGTCAGATCCAGATCCTTCACCAGACGCTTCATCCCCTTCAATCTCTGATCCGTGACATAACCGTCTCTTCTGCCCGCAATGTAGAGCACTCGTTTACAGTTGTCATCCAGCACGGTCTTCTTCGCCACATCATACTGGGCCTGTTCCTGATCAATGCTGATGGATGTAGTCCTGGAATTGACAATCGGCGCATCCACTACCACACAGGCAAACTGTTTCTCCCGGATCAGCTTCTGCAGCACCTTGTCCTCCTTAGACATGCCATAGATCACCACGCCGGAAATACTCTGGGACAGAAAAGATCTTGTGATCTCTTCCGCCGTCATCCCCGCGATCATGGACGGAAAGATCGTCACGACTTCCACGTTCAGTTCCTTGGCCTTATCCAGTGCCCCTACCAGATACTGCATGAAGATCTGGTCAATGGCCTGGGTCTGTCTATTGGGATCCAGCACCAGCGCGATTCTTCCAAACTGCTTGGAGGAAAGCGCCGCGGCAATGGAATTCGGAATATAATTCAACTCCTTGATGGCGTCCTGTACCTTTTTCTTCGTCTCTTCACTGACATTAGGATAGCCATTTAAGACCTTGGATACTGTGGAAATAGCCACTCCGGCATGTTTTGCAACTTCTTTGATCGATACCATAAATCCCCCGTTCCGGTCGCAGTTCCTGCGCCCGTTGCTCTCCGTTACCGCAGCAAAATGCGGTCTCGTTCCATTTGACGTTTACTCATATATTCTCTATACTATAAGTTAACGGTAGTTTCGTCAATGTACAGCATTTACGAAATATAGTGTGATTTTTTGGAAAAGGTTTTCCAAGGCAGAATAAATCGGACAGCGCATGCGCCAGAAAGGCTACAGATACCATGGCAGTAATCAAAAGTGTGGAAGAAAAATATATGAAGGAAGCTCTGAAGCAGGCAAAAAAAGCCTATGCCCTGGGGGAAGTCCCCATCGGCTGTGTCATTGTACATGAAGGTAAGATCATCGGTCGTGGTTACAACCGGAGAAATACAGACAAGAATACATTGGCGCACGCAGAGATCACAGCGATCAACAAAGCCAGCAAAGTGATCGGCGACTGGCGTCTGGAAGAATGCACGCTCTATGTGACCCTGGAACCCTGCCAGATGTGCGCCGGTGCCATTGTGCAGGCCCGTATCCCTGAAGTAGTGATGGGCTGCATGAATCCCAAGGCGGGATGTGCAGGTTCGATCCTAAATATACTGGAAATGCCCCAGTTTAACCATCAGGTGAAGGTTACCCGGGGCATTCTGGAAACGGAATGCAGCCAGATGCTGAAGACTTTTTTTGAAGAGCTCCGCATCCGGAACAAACAGGAGAAAGCTGCCAGAAGGGCATCAGGCGATCTCTCGTAAGCTTTCTTCCTGTGTCTGGTTCTGCTCGGTTGTTTTTCTTCTATGCTTCGGTAATCGGGAAATCGCTCTTCCCGTTTCATAAAGTCCCATCGGCACAAAGAGGATCAAAAATACATAGTACGGAAATACATATCTGCTCTGCGCTTCCCAGATGATACTGAACAGGAAGCCACCTACTATGCCAATCAACGGCAGCCACAATGCTGTCGGAATTTCTTTTTTTTGCCACCATCTTCCGCACAAAGCAATTCCAAGTACAAGTCCTGCCAAGTATACGATACTCTGGTAATAATTGGCCAGCTTCCATACGGTTTCATGTATGTTCCCATAGTACAGACTGGTAATCCCGGAGGACAGCGGTTCTCCATCCGTATCAAACGACTCTGTTGCCTTGAGGCTGGAAAACAGCGGTTCGATCCATTGATCTTCCAGTTTTCTCTTAAAGAAATCTCTGGCCATAGCCGGATTCTCCCGGAACTCCCGCAATCGTTCTCGAATATATTCCTTTCCTTCCTGTGCGGCAGGCTCCTGTTGAAAATCATGTTCTGCAAACGTGGTTTGCTGATAGCGATTGTACACCCCGGCCATGCCATCCGTCTCCTGTAATCCCATCGCAATCCAGAGAATGCTCGGAATGCCAATGTCACTGGGATATCCGGAACGGTATTCATACATTACATCTACCGCTTTCACCGTCAGTGCTGCCGTCAGAAGAATTGCAAACCCTGCCAGCAGATATTGTCCCTTCTTTTTCTTCAGGCAGACCAGAACTGCATAAATTCCCACTCCAATGAGTATGATCCATGTATTTTTCCGGGCAAGCACAGCAATCCCTGCCACACATGCCGCCAACGCAATATACCTCTTCTTCTCATAATGTTCATAAGCAGACACCGCCCAGAACATTACCATTCCAAAGCTGATACTGAGCACGTCCCCGTAAATATACGGTAAATACAGCAAAAAAGGAATACAGCCCAACATCATAATACAATATACGATTCTAAATATGGCTCTGTCTGTATTCAGTTTCAGGAAACCGTATCCTGCCAGAATCGCCAGTACCCACCATATTACATGCAGGATTTTTGCCGGAGTATAATTGAAATTTCCAAACAGGGCAAACAATATCTCATACAATATTCCCAGCCCTTTTTGCTGTTGATACATCCCGACATAGCCTCCGGAGCACAACATAATGAAGTTGCCATCCCGGCAATATGCTGCAAATGCCGTGGCGCTGATCTGATCTCCTACCGGATAATAGGGATTGTTGAGAACGTAGATACTTCCCAGCAGAAACGCAGTAACACTGGTTGCCAACAATGTATAGATGCAGATTTTTTCCTGTTTTTCCTGATTTTGAGCATTCAGCCATTTATCTCCCTCATAAACAAGGACAGATGTCAGCAGGAAAATAACAAAATGTTTCCAGGTACTGTCTTTTATCAGGAGATTTCTGATGCTGTAATCCACCGTTCCGTAATAAGAATACCGACAGGACCAGTAACTCAGGACCAAAAGAATGGGAATCAGACAGACAAGAAATATTCCCAACAGAATACGGTATATTTTTTCCATTAATGTTCCCTCATTTTTATCTTATAGTTCCACATAATTTCTGTCACCGACATATACTGCCAGCTTTTCATTCTCATATTCCAGTATCGGTGCTTCCCCTTCCGGAAATTGCTGTTCAAAGGCTTCACGCATTTCTGTCCGTACGACGTAAGCGGTCCGCATTTCCGTGGGCAGCGTCGGGGGATACCATTTCGTACTGGTGAGCCACCAGTATCCGGAAAGACTGGCCATGGTATAGGAATGTCCCATCGTCACCCGGCCGTCCGTGATCAGACAGATCCGTTCGGCATCCCAGAATTCTGCATATCCGTAGTCGATTCCCGCTTCTGTCAGATAATCCGCCACTTCCTGATATTCCTTCAGGTTATCCTGTGTGGTGGCCGCTTCACAGTAGGTGTATTTCAGATTCAGCACCGCGAACAGCGCTACGGCCGTTAAGATCAGACCAGCGAACACCGGCTGTCCTTCCGACATATGATCCACCATCACCGCTACCAGAACAGCTGCTGCGAACCATGCCATGAAAAAGTAATAATGGGCCGCCTCCGCGCTGGTGATCCCGATGATAAATGCTGTGACTCCCACAGAAGCAAGGAGAATTGTCAGTGCATCTTTTTGTCTGTCTGTGCTCTCTGTATTTTTCCGGAACACATACCAGAGTCCATACCCCAACAGGATCAGGAACACCCAGACAAGAAGCTGCATCAGAGAAGCAAAGCTCCCTACCTTTGCATTTCCCACCAGTCCGAAGTTCTCCAACAGGGCTGCCGGAACCCCAAGAAGCAGTTTCTCTACTGCCTCTCCCGGCTGCAGCAGATAGACTGCATAATCTCCTCTGCCGCCGTACAGACAGGATACCAGAAAAGCAAGTACAAGACTTCCCACATAGGCTGTGGCAAGATAACGTCCACCGGGCAGCTTCTGCCGGAGATGTCCGGATTCCATGAATAAAGCGATCACTTCCACTACAAGCAGTGGCAGGATGATGACCTGCAGACATCTCTGTCCTCCACAGTTCAGCAAAACTGCGGCAACAAACAATACCAGCCACTCCAGAAAGGTCTTCCGGGTCATCTGCCGGTTTTCTTTTAATTTCAGGTAAAACAGGATATTAAAAAACAGAAAAATGCCATGAAACACATAATACTCTGCAAATAGGAATAAAAGCAGCGCTACAAAAGGAACCATCTGCCCCTCATTGCGAAAACCGTTGATTGGCAGCGCACACAATACCAGCAATGCCGTAATTGATGCCGGTCTGCTCAAAGATAATTTTCTCAGAAAAAAATAAAATATCCCCAGCAAAATCGCACCCAATAGAACGCAGGTAATCCCCGCCGCCGTCTGCATGCTGCCGGTGATACCGTAAAATACGGCTGCAACCGTAGGCATCCCAATGATCCGTCTCTCCGTGCTGGAGATCCAGTCGTTGGGTGTAATATCCTTCTCCACCCAGATCTCCCGGGCCAGCAAAGCCTCTGCGGCAATATCCGAATCCACATGTTGTGCATATTTACACAGATTCAGGTAGCAAAATACTCCCAGATATATCAGTAAAAGTGCACCTATTATCCATCCCAGCAGGGATATACTTTTTCGCTTGTTTCTCATGGATCCTTCTCCGTAGGCAACTATCTTTCGACAAAATTACATATTATTTTAATTATAACACTCTTCCCTGTTTCCTTCAAGGCAAAGAGGCTTGACAAAAACCGGGGAACAGGATACACTAAAAAGGCCGTACATGTCCGGTATCATGGGAATAGTGATGAAACTCGGTCTTACGCAATGGGAATCTACGAACCGTGTCAGGTTGGGAACAAAGCAGCACTAAGTAGAACCTTCCATGTGCCGTGAGGAAACTGGGTGGAGCTGTTATCCTGGTCCGGCATGTGCGGTTTTGATATTTAAAGTGTTCTGTGAATTCATGGATAAGTCAGTTAAGAGGTTATAGATTGTGTCAGACGATATGTCATCCCCTTTTTCGGTTTCCAACAGCATAGCATCCGTTTCCGGCGACCTGCCTCCCCAAGATGCCGCATGGTTCCGGAAAATCATGTCCGACTGCATCCTGTGTCCCAGGGCCTGTCATGCCGATCGCCTGGATGGTGGCGTGGGATATTGTGGCCAGACGGCAGATATTATGGCTGCCAGAGCCTCTCTGCATTATTGGGAGGAGCCCTGTATCTCCGGTACTTCCGGTTCCGGTACCGTCTTTTTCTCCGGATGCAACCTGCGCTGTGTCTTCTGCCAGAACCATAACATCGCTCTGGGGAAAGCCGGACGAGTCATCACTCCCGAACATCTGGTGAAAATCTTTCTACAATTACAGGAACAGGGTGCTAACAATATCAATCTTGTTACTCCCACACATTTTCTTCCCCAGATCGTCATTGCCTTACAGCAGGCCAAAAATCAGGGACTGTCCATCCCCATTGTATACAATACCGGCAGTTACGAATCTCCGGAGGCTTTACGCCATCTGGATGGTCTGGTGGATATCTATCTGCCGGATCTGAAATATTTTTCTCCGGAGCTTTCCGCTGCGTATTCGCATGCCCCGGACTATTTTGAGATTGCCTGCGCTGCCATTGCGGAAATGTACCGGCAGGTCTTAGATCCGGTCATGGATCCCGACACCGGGCTGATGCAGCGGGGGATGATCGTACGCCATCTGCTCCTGCCGGGACAAGCGAAAGACTCCAAGAAGATCCTGCGGTATCTCCATGAGACCTACGGGGATCATATCTATATTAGCATTATGAATCAATATACACCTCTTCCGCAGGTGGCAGATATTGAAGCACTCAATCGCACAGTGACACCGGAGGAATATGACCGGGTGCTGCGCTTTGCGGAGCGAATCGGCATTGAACAGGGCTTCCGGCAAGAGGGAAGTGCCGCCTGTGAAAGCTTTATTCCGGAATTTGACGAGCGGGGACTGTGATTCTCTCACAGTTCCACTGCGATCAGATAATATCCGAAATCCCCTTCCCATGCCGGTTCTCTGGTTCCTTCAAAACTTTCAAAGCCAAACATTCTGGCTACCTGTTTTTCTCTTTCATAAAAATTACCCGGGACTCCTATGTAATATTTCACTTCCCCAGAGACTTCCTGACGCATTAATAATAAATGTCTGTAATTATAATAGCCATGCAACAAAAAACTGTTGTGGGTCATCTGATAGCAACGCTCCCGCAACACAACGAAATCCTCCGGACCCACGGAAAGAAATTCTCTGGCATCCCGGAAGGGATGGATGTGGGGGTAGATACTGCTTAATTGCTCCCATTTGGTGTCTTTCATGTGGAGAGTGTGTTCCGTGGGAGTTTTTTTCGAGCTCCGGGCTTCCGATCCACTGACCATTTTTTCGTTTGCGACTACGGTTTCTGCCACTTTTTCGGTCTGTTCACGGGCTTGCCTGCCTTGCTCCTGCACCCGCTCCCGCTGCATCTCCCTATTTTGGGCTTCCTGCTGTTCTGTCTGTATCGGCCGCTTTGCCTGCTCCGGCTGGTTTCCACCTTGCCCCTGTCCTTCGATTTCCCCCACCGTAACCGGTGCAATCGCAGTCACAGGCGCAGGTACTTTCTTCGCACCAGCCGCTCCTGCAAACCGCCCTATGATCTCAAAATTACGTTCCAGGGGAATGCGTATCCCCAGTGTCGGCTCCCAATCCGCTTTTCTGGAAATTCTTTTTTCACAGGAAATGGTCCCCCGTTCTGCCGTCATTTCACATAACAGTTCTTCTCCGCTTTCCCGCTGCAGATACAGCAGCATCATCTCCTTGCCAGACACGATCCCCTGTCCTCTCAGCTGCACCATCAGAATCTCTTCCTTTTCCCAGCTTTCCAGCTTTGCATACCCGGCTCCCCGGATCCGTTGCCCGTTTTCCTGTAATTCCAAATAGCTGATCTGTTTCCGATATGACATAAAATCCCCCCGTATAAAGTTTCTATCTAACTTTATGCGAGGGGTTGTCCTTAATATTCCTGGCTGTCCAGATATTTCATATAATTTACGACCATCAATGCGATCTTGAAAGTCAGTGCATCATCAAAGCTCCGCAGATCCAGGCCGGTGCTCTTCTGAATCTTCTCAATACGATATACCAGCGTATTACGATGCACGAACAACTGTCTGGAAGTCTCCGACACATTCAGATTGTTTTCGAAGAACTTGTTCAGGGTGTTCAGGGTCTCTTCATCCAGATCCATGGGTACATTGTCACCGAAGATCTCCTCAATAAAGATCTTGCACAGATTCACCGGCAGCTGATAGATCAGACGTCCGATTCCCAACGTGCTGTAGGCGATCACCTTTTTCTCTACGTAGAAGATCTTGCCTACATCCAGTGCCATCTTGGCTTCCTTGTAGGACTTGGATACGTCCTTCAATTCCTGTACCACGGTGCCATATGCCACCTTCACATCCAGAAGAGCCTCCGCATTCATCATGGCTACAATAGTCTCGGCCAGTTCATGCAGTGTCTCAGGTGTGGTGGTGCTCTCAACAGATTTAATCAGGATCAGGCTGGACTCATCCACCGCTGTTACATAATCTCCCGCCTGCGGGGAAAACATGCCCTTCAGCACTTCAGATACAATGCCATCTTTCTCATCCTTGGTCTCAATGAGATATACGGCTCTGGGACAGCTGACTTCCACATGAAGTTTCTTCGCCCGATTGTAAATATCTACCAGCAACAGATTATCCAACAACAGGTTCTGAAAGAAATTATTCCGGTCAAACCGTTCCTTGTAGGCAATGACAAGATTCTGGATCTGACTGACAGCAATCTTACCCACCATATATACGTCATCCGTCATTCCCCGTGCCACCAGTACATATAAAAGATCCCCTTCGTCACGGATCTTCAGAAGGTGATGTACTCCGATCACCTGGCTATCCGCCGGAGAAGCCGCAAAGCCTGTGATCAGATCTGTGGTTATGTCATCCTTTTCCATGGTAGATGCCACTTCGGATCCGTTCAGATCATAGACTCCGAGGTCTACCTTAGTGATTGCTTTTAATTCATCAATGCTTGTCTGTATAATCTGGCCTGTAATCATATTGTCCACGCCTTTCTGTAGCATAATCTATATCGAATTCTTCGCTCTTCGCGTTCTCGATTTCGCAACGTCTCTTCGCATTCCGGACTATTGTCCTCCCTGCTCATATCCATTCGTTCTGTTCATAGGCGAAAAGCTCCACCTGCAAACAGTCTCGCTTTTCATCTATGTCAGAACTATATATACTTAGTATATCTGATTTACTCACCTCGTGCAAGCAAAATGCATAAAAAAAGCCCTGTCTGCATTCACAGACAGGACCTTGAAATCTCTTATGAAACTTAAGACTAGTTGGTAATAACCTGCTCGGTCTCTTTGTCGAATACGTGGATCTTCTCAACATCCAGAGCGAACTTAACGGTATCGCCAGGTCTTGCAGTGGTACGAGAATCTACTCTTGCGGTCATAGGGAACTCGTCAAGATCGAAGTACAGATATACTTCTGCACCAAGTAACTCATAAACCTTGATGGTAGAGGTAAATACGCTCTGAGGAGAGGTCTCGATGTACATCTCGGAATCATATACATCCTCAGGACGGATACCGAAGGTAACAACCTTTCCATCGTAACCGCCATCGATCAGCTTCTTGGACTTAGCGGGAGGAAGGGGAATGCTGTGGCCTGCGATTACCAGGTTAGCGATGTCGCCTTCTACCTTAACAGTAGCATCCAGGAAGTTCATCTGCGGAGATCCCATGAATCCTGCTACGAACAGGTTGCAGGGCTTCTCATACAGGTTCTGAGGAGTATCTACCTGCTGGATAACGCCGTCCTTCATAACAACGATTCTGGTACCAAGGGTCATAGCCTCAGTCTGGTCATGTGTAACGTAGATGATGGTGGTGCCCAGTCTCTGATGCAGCTTAGCGATCTCGATACGCATCTGTACACGCAGCTTAGCATCCAGGTTGGACAGAGGCTCATCCATCAGGAATACCTTAGGGTTACGAACGATTGCACGTCCCATAGCAACACGCTGTCTCTGACCACCGGACAGAGCCTTGGGCTTACGATCAAGCAGCGGAGTCAAATCCAGGATCTTAGCTGCTTCCTTAACCATCTTATCGATCTGATCCTTGGGAACTTTTCTCAGCTTCAGACCAAATGCCATGTTGTCGTATACGGACATATGAGGATACAGAGCGTAGTTCTGGAATACCATTGCGATATCTCTATCCTTAGGCTCTACATCGTTAACTACTCTGTCACCGATCTTCAGTTCACCGGAAGAGATATCTTCCAGACCTGCGATCATACGAAGGGTGGTGGACTTACCACATCCGGAAGGACCTACGAAAATGATGAACTCCTGATCTGCGATCTCAAGGTTGAAATCCTTAACAGCTTCGAAACCGTTAGGATATACTTTGCAGACATTCTTTAAAGATAAACTTGCCATTTGAAAATACTCCTTTCATATTTACCAATGTTATTTTCTCTCATTGTGAAACGATATGTCTCGTTTGAATCTGAATTCAGTATAACGAAAATCACGAAAATGTGCCATACCACTATTTCACAAAGATTTTGAATCCTATTGTAAGAATTGCTTATAAAGTTTGTTTTTTTTCGAAATGCTTGTCAGATTGAACAAATCCGCCCGCATTTCTTGGACATATTCCACAAGAATCGCCCTACTTTGTCTCATTTTCCGGCTTTTTATAGAAGCTAAGCTGGTTTTTGCCATGTCTTTTTGACACATACAGCGCATTATCTGCGGCTTTGTACAGTTCCTCGAAAGACTTGCCGTCCCCGGGGAAGACCGCTGCTCCCACGCTGGCCGTTACGGAATATTTTACATATTCTCCCACTTCAAACTGATGGAAGAACTGTTCGATCTTCCTGCCTTCCCGTTCGATCATACTGATCTCGCGGATATCCTTCAGAAACACCATGAACTCATCGCCACCGGTACGACCCACGATATCCGTAGCCCGGAACATGGATTGCAGACGTACTGCCAGGCTGCGGAGCACTTCATCTCCGAAGGCATGTCCCATAGTATCATTGATCTTCTTAAAGTTATCAACATCCAGTACGAACAATACGCCCTGCTTGTCCGGGTACTTTTCCATGTATTCCCGGATCTTACGCTCTGTGGCCATCTTATTGTTCAGATCCGTCAATAGGTCGGTATCCGCTTTATCCTCCAACACCTTACTGTGTTCAGAGGCTTTGATGCGTACCAGAATATTGATTGCGGTGATAATAATAAGCGCTACTGCAATGGAAATACTGATCTTGACGATCAGATTCACAATCGGGCCGCGGAAGGACTGCTGGATTCCAGACAGATAGGATTCATCAATACCGACCACCAGATTCCACTCGGTACCGCGGATTGGAAAATGACAGATGATCTTGCCTACACCGTCTTCCTTAACATGTAAAATGCCGCTGCTGCCCTTCTGCTGCTGCCTTTCAAACAGGGTCCAGCTTCCCAGGCTTTCCGAAATATCTTTCAGGGAATTCCAGAAATCATTCTGCAAAATAGCCGTTCCGTCAGTGGCACCGTAGCATGCCATAATGGTTCCGTTCCGGTTGACCAGAGAGAAAAATGCCTTGTCACCATATACAGAATTGTCGAAGAATTCCTTCATGTCATCCGGGTTCATATAACTGAGCAGATATCCGGTGACATTTCCGGATATCGCAATCGGACACACATAGATAAAGGCAGTCTGTCCGTTGATCCCATCCGTGCCGGCATAAATATAATGGGCGGAGGTTCCGCTGATGCTGCCGTAATAGTTTAACTCCGACATATCGAACTCCCGGCGGTCACTCAGCATTCCTTTTCCGTTCGTAGCACAATAAGCAGACATATAGGCGTTGCTGGCTTTTACAATGGTGTCCAGCTTCTCATATACAAAAGCATCACTTCTGTCCGGCCGGCTCGCCATAATGTTTGCCATGGCACTCGTGATATCTCCCAGTGCCCCCAGCTTGTCATCTACTCCCGCGGAATAGTAAAAGCCGATCTGCTCTGCCTGATCATCCACCACCGTCTGTATGGCTGAATTCATTTTATTATTAAATTCGTAAATACTCAGAACCAGTGCAACAACCAGCAATGCGCAGGGAAAGACCCACTGGAAAACAATTTCCCAAAATTTTCTCTTTTGCATACTCCGAACACCTCTCGTCTGATGCCCCCGCAGGACATTTTTGTTACTTCACGTCTGTTTTCAGGCTTTCATCCAGTTCATCATGGAATACTCTCTCATCCTCTTCCGGCGAGATTTCCGGTGCAGGCTCCTGTTCTGACAACAGCTGATCTTCCAGCTTCTGGAAGAATTTATTGTACAGCATGGCAGAGGCATAAGCCGGCAGCGAAAAACCAAACAGGAAAATAATGGGTATCAGTCTTAAAGATACCAGATAAATAATCAACGGGAAAAATGCCATTACGAACATTACAACTGTCTTGGGCAGCTGTAAAATACTCATGATAAATGCATTTCGAATGGTTCCCATGATTGTATTGTCAAATTTGGCAAGTACCGGAAATACATATAAAGAAGTGCAGATCACCAGCACTCCTGCTGCCATGATCAGTACCACCAACACCTGACTGAACTGCATTCCGGATTTGGTAATAATGTAGTAATCACCGCCAAGGATCGCCGCTACCAGCATAAGCAGCAACCAGATCAGGGTTGCCTGACGGAAATTGGTTTTAAAGGATTTAAAAAAGCTTCTTGTAATATAACTCTCCTCGTTACGCACGATCTTCAATGCCACATAATGCATGGAAGTCAGCGCAGCTCCAGCGGTAATGACAGGGATGCAGCAGATCAGTGTCAGAATATTGAGCCACATCAGATCTGCCATTTTGTTCAGTACATTCATTAAAGGGCTATCCAGGTCAAAAATTTTCATTTACATCTTATCCTTTTCTGTTTTATAAAAATTTTTCCATGGGGGTCACACGTATTCCGGAAAATGCCTCCTCTTCATGTACCGCATGAAACCCCAGTTTTCTATAGAACTCTACGGCATACGGAGCTGCTTTCAGCGACATATACCGTTCCCCTTCCTCTTTTTTCAGATATTCACACATTCTTCTCATCAGATCCCGTCCGATTCCCCGATGATGATACTCCTCATCGACAAAAAGAAGTGATAAATGATTATAATTCCGCACGGAAGCCGCTCCGATGACTCTCTCACCGTCCAGCGCCACCATCATCTGGTATCTTCCCTGCAGGAACGACTTATAGAGGTGTTCATCCGTAATAAAATCATAAAAGTTACGGATTCCCTCCTCTGTATAATCCACCGCCTCAAATTTTAAAAATGTCTTCCAGATCATATGCATGGCAGGAATCCAGTCTTTGTCTTCCGCCCATCTGATCTCGTAAGTGCCCACTGCCGTATCCGACATGATGCACCGCCTCTCTGATCCGAAAGCTTTCCGGTCTTAATCCAGTCCCGGAATCTCCCTGCGGATCCATTGATAGATGTCCTCCATGGCCTGTTCACCGTCTTCCTCATTCAAAAGCTCATGTCTGTCATTCTCGTACAGTTTGACGGTAATATTTTTCACACCAGCCTTCTTCAGAGAATCACATGCCTTCCGGACACCCTTACCGTAATCTCCCACCGGGTCCTCGGCACCGGATACCATAAGGATTGGCAGGTTCTGCGGTACCTTCTCCAGATTCTCCTGCTTCTGCAGTCTGCGGATCAGTTCAAACAGCGTCTGGAACCCGTTCACAGTGAAGGTAAATCCACACAGCCCATCCGCTATATAGCGGTCCACATTCTCCGGATTCCGGCTCAGCCAGTCACTGGATGTCCTCGGAGCATCGATCCGCTTGTTATAGCCGCCGAAAGCAGCCTTGTCAATAAAACGGCTGATATGCTTTGAACCACAGAACAGCTTCTGTATGCCTGCCATGGCTTTGGAACAAAGGATCAATCCCCCGGACTGCATTCCCGTTCCGACAATTACCGCCCCGTCGACTCCCTTACCGTAACGACACAGATAATTCCTCGTAATAAAGGAACCCATACTGTGTCCCAAAATAACATAGGGCACCTCCGGATAGCTTTCCTCTGTGATCTTCTTCAGCCGATGTACATCCCTTACCACTACCGTTGCCGGATCCTGTTCGCAGAAGTAACCGTAAGTGCCGCCTTCCGCCACAGATTTTCCATGTCCGAGATGGTCTTCTCCGGTAACAAGGATTCCTCTGGCAGTCAGAAATTCAGCCAGGTTCTCATAACGCTCCACATACTCTGCCATTCCGTGCACTACCTGCACAATGCCTTTTACATTGCCGTCATCGGGAGTATATCTCACTGCATGGATACGGCTTTCGCCGTCCCGGGAATCAAAGTAAAATTCTTCCTTAATCATAGAACCTCCTTGGTTACGGAAAAATCATAGGACGCACAAAACAAATGTCAATTTTACAGCCATCTGCTTTGGCATCCTATTCATTATATATCATTTCTTATAAAATTTTAAGCCCTATATTGCTTTTTTTGTAAAATAGTAACAGTTCATCCCGCCTCATTCGTAAAGTTGCGTTGTCATATACTATTTAACAGATCTCTGCTCCGGCAGGCATATTCTTCTCCGGGGTGACCAAAGCCAGATTGCCTTCCGCGTCTTCTGCGCACAGGATCATGCCCTCGGACATTACTCCTGCCAGTTTCGCAGGCTTCAGGTTCACCAGTACCATAACCTTCTTGCCCACCATTTCCTCCGGGCTGTAATGTGCCTTGATGCCAGAGACGATCTGACGTACCTGACTGCCGATCTTCACCTGGCTGCACAGCAGCTTCTTGGACTTGGGCACTGCCTCACAGGAAATGATCTCACCTACCTGGAACTGCATTTTTGCGAAGTCGCCATATTCGATCTCTGTCTTAGGCTCAATATCGATGGCTTCCTGCTCTGCCTTTTCTGCCTCGGCATTTGCCTCTTCCGCTTCATGCTCCGCTGCTGCCTTGATCATGGCTTCTTCCAGCTCTGCCTCTTTTTTTGCTACATCCTTCATATCCAGACGGGCGAAGAGGATCTCAGGCTGATCTGTCACCCTGTTGCCGCTCTCATACAGGCCGAACTGCTCTAACTGATCAAAGTCACGCAGGGAGGTATTCAGCTGTTTTGCGATCTTCTCTGCGGTTTCGGGCATATAAGGCTCTAACAGGGATGCGCCAATGATAATACCTTCCACCAGATTGTACAGAACGGTAGCCAGACGATCTGCCTTGGCTTCGTCCTTGGCCAGTACCCAGGGTTCGGTCTCATCGATGTATTTATTACAGCGTTTGAAGATGCCGAAGATCTCGGTCAGGGCATCTGCTACTCGCAGTTCTTCCATTTTGGCTACTACTTTTGCATAAGTGCCGGTCACAGTCTGTTTCAGATCGGCATCCACTGCTGCATCGTTCTCGGTCAGCTGTACATTCCTATTCTCTACTACACCGCCAAAATACTTGTTGCTCATGGAAATGGTACGGTTCACCAGGTTGCCCAGGGTGTTGGCCAGATCGGAATTGGTACGCTCTGCTACCAGTTCCCAGGTCAGATTACCGTCATTTTCAAAAGGCATCTCATGCAGTACATAGTAACGTACTGCATCTACGCCGAAATAATCTACCAGATCATCCGCATAGACCACATTTCCCTTGGATTTACTCATCTTACCACCGCCCATAAGAAGCCAGGGATGTCCGAATACCTGCTTCGGCAGGGGCTCACCCAGTGCCATCAGGAAAATAGGCCAGTAGATCGTATGGAAACGAATGATGTCCTTGCCGATCAGATGCAGGTCTGCGGGCCACAGTTTCTTGTACTGCTCGGTGCTGTTGCCATCTGCATCGTAGCCGATACCGGTGATGTAGTTGGTCAGTGCATCCAGCCACACGTAGATGACATGCTTGGGATCGAAGGTCACCGGAATGCCCCAGGTAAAGGAGGTACGGGATACGCACAGATCCTGCAGTCCGGGGAGCAGGAAGTTGTTCATCATCTCGTTCTTACGGGAAACGGGCTGAATGAACTCGGGATGCTCATTAATGTGCTTGATCAGTTTGTCTGCATATTTGCTCATGCGGAAGAAATAAGCCTCCTCCTTGGCAGGCTTTACGACACCGCCGCAGTCCGGGCACTTGCCGTCCACCAGCTGGGACTCGGTCCAGAAGGACTCACAGGGAGTACAGTACATTCCCTCATAGGCTCCCTTGTAAATATCTCCCTGATCGTAGAGACGCTTGAAAATCTTCTGCACCTGCTTCTCATGATCCTCATCCGTGGTACGGATGAACTTATCATAGGAAATGTTCAGCAGATCACACAGTCCGCGGATCACACCGGCGATCTTGTCCACATGCTCCTTGGGTGTGATGCCGGCTGCCTCAGCCTTCAGTTCGATCTTCTGTCCATGCTCGTCAGTACCGGTCTGGAAGAAGACATCATAGCCCTCCTTTCTCTTGAAACGTGCGATGCTGTCAGCCAGTACGATCTCGTAGTTGTTGCCGATATGGGGCTTCGCAGATGTATAGGCAATCGCTGTGGTAAGATAATATTTTCCTTTGCTTTCCATTGTGTCTGTTCTCCTTTTCTACTCCTATAACACTATCTAATGCCACACGGATTGCTCCGCGCTTTGCGCTCCCGCAATCCTACCCGCCATTCGCATATCGAAAGGCTTACGCCTCTCTTCTATGCTCATATCGGGGCAGGTCATCAAGACAGAAAATTACTCTCGTGCAAGCACATCGTAATTTCTGTCTTGTGACCTTGTTGGCATTAAAAAAGTCTCCTCAAAGAACCTTATGTTCTTCAAGAAGACGAGCGTTATCTCGTGTTACCACTTCTCTTCGTCTGTACCTCACAGTACAGACCTCTTCGGGTCCGTAACCCTATCCGCTGTAACAGGCGGATCCTGTCGCAGCCTTGCTTCTACCGTTCCTATTCTCCCCGGTATCCGTTCGGTGCGCCGCTCAGAAGCCATCTTCTCTATCTGTCCGTTCCATTCCTCTCAGCCTTACGGGATGTTCTCTGTAAAACTTCTATGATAAATACTCTCTTCCTCATTGCATTTGCGTATTCTTACAGTAGCACAGGAAATCCGGACTGTCAATGCAGTTTTTGTTGCCATGCAATCGTAAATGTGTATAATGGTATATTATATAAGGTAATTTTTATAACATACATAAGAGGATATAAAATGAAAAAAAGTAAATTACCAAAACAGGCCTTGATCATTCTGAGCATTGCTCTGGTGCTGGTAATTTCCACAGTTATGTGGAGTTCTGCCCAGATCACACAGGATACAGAGGAAGAAGTACAGTCCACTCTCCGGGATGTTGCCACGCAGAACGCCCTGATCGTACAACAGGAGCTCCGTGAAAACTTCAACTTATTATACAGCCTTGCCGATGCGATCAGCGTTTCCCCGGATGCAGTCAATGCAAAATCCATTGCTGCACAGTTGGGATCTTTTATCTCCACCTATGAGTTTAAACGGATCGGTTTCGTCTCACCGGACGGTCAGGTGATAACCACCGATGGCTATGTACAGGATCTGTCCAGCAGAGATTTTTTTAAGGATGGTATGCAGGGACTTCCTGGTATTACCAATACCCTCCAGGATCGCCTCGGTACTCCGGAACCCATCAATGTATTCAGCATTCCTGTGTATGATCAGAGTGATTCCATTATCGGTGTTTTATTTGCCACCTATCGGAACCAACATTTTGAAGAAGTTTTAAGCGTACAATCCTTTAATAATCAGGGCTTCAGCTGTCTGGTAAATCAGGACGGTGACCTGATCGCCACATCTTCCAATGCACCGGCTTCCCTGCAGGAAGCCGACCGGATATCCGATTATCTGACTCAGGATGCCCGTAACGACCAGCCCTTGCAGGATCTGCATACGCTGCTTCAGAGTTCTTCTTCCAGCGGTGGTCATTTCTATGGAGGCAGTCAGAAGTATTATTACTATGCGGCTGCAATGGACAATCTCCGCAGCGACAGACAGTGGTTCGCCCTGACTATTGTTCCCGATCAGGTACTTTCCAGTCGTTCCGCTCCGATATTGTTTCAGGTGCGGCTGCTGATCCTGCTGATCATTGTGATCGCCGGAGTCGGTACTTTTGCTTTTGTGCACAGTATCCGGACACGGCGCAGGCAGTTATATCGTCTGGCTTATGTGGATCCTCTGACAAATGGTGATAATTTTGCCTGCTTCAAGGAGAAATTATCCCACTGCAACGGAGACAGCGGCTTCTATGTTGCCCTGGATCTTCAGGATTTCAAGCTGATCAATAATACCTGTGGTGTGGCCAAGGGTGACGAAACACTGTTGGAAGTATGGAAGCTCCTGCAAACCGGTACACATCTGGGTGAATTTTCTGCCCACATCAATGCAGACCGGTTCATCCTGTTCCTGCGGGATAATGACCGGTGTACCTTAGAACCCAGATTGGAGTGCCTGTGTCAGGATATTTCCAATCTGTCCACAAAGCTTAATATTCCGAAACTGTTCCCACTGTGCGGCATCTATGAGACCGCCGATCATAAGGAAATCGAGCAGAATTACGGCAAGGCTGTACAGGCCAAGTATCCGATAAAAGGAAAACGTACCAGACATTATGCTTTTTATGATGAGCTGGATATCAAACAGCTCTCCGAGGATCGTCTGATGGAAGATGTCTTCGAAGATGCCCTGAAGAACGGAGAATTCCAGCTGTGGTATCAGCCGAAAGTAGACCCCGTCACCGGAAACATTCTGGGTGCGGAAGCTCTGATCCGTTGGAAGCGCCCCGACGGCACCATGCTCTCTCCCGGCAAGTTCATTCCATTATTTGAGAAAAACGGTAATATCACAACGCTGGATGAATATGTGTTCCGCACGGTGTGCGCACAACAGCAGAGATGGCTGCAGGCCGGAGCAAAATTGTATCCGATTTCTGTAAATATTTCCAGAGTCAGCCTGTACTACAACAATGTGGTAGATAAGTACCGGGAGATTTTGAATTCTTTCCAGCTGGATCCGAAATATGTTCCGCTAGAGATTACTGAGAGTGCTACCATTGATAACAGTGATATTTCCTCCCTGATCGAGCAGTTCCATGAAGCGGGATTTACTTTACTGCTGGATGATTTCGGAAGCGGTTATTCTTCTCTGTCTTCGCTGAATGTCATGCATTTCGATACGATCAAGCTGGATAAGAGTCTGATCGATTACATTGGTGACCGGAACGGTGAAAAGCTGCTGTTGCATATCACGCAGCTGCTGCAGAGCTTCGGTATGACCATTACCGCAGAGGGTGTAGAAACTTCGGATCAGGTAGAGTTTCTGAAGAATCTTCACTGTGATGATATTCAGGGTTACTACTTCTCGAAGCCGTTACCGGTAAACGAATTTGAAGATTTTGTAAGAAAGCATACAGGTCTGTAGGGTTCGCCCACAGACCTGTTTTTGTTCCTGTATTCTGTTTTGCTCGTCTTATTCTTCTCCCAGGATCAGGATCGAATAAGCCGGAAGCGTAACTACAGTACCGGCACGCTCCGCGGTCTCTTCTCCGGTATAAAGTTCCCCCAGCAGTACCAGTTCCTCCGCCGTGGTGCCTCCTACGGTAAGTCCGGTCAGATCCACGCTCACAGCCTCCGCAGAGGTATTTCCCAACAATAATAAGTTACTGCCTTCATAGCTTCTTGTCAGAGCAAAGCATTGTTCACCGGAATACTGCTCCAGATAAGCGGTGGTGCCTCTGGCGATCACCGGGTTCTGGTTGCGGACACGGATCACCTGTTTCACATAATTATAGATGGAATCGGGATCCTCCTGCTGTTCTTCCAGACTGTCAAATTTCATCCGGAAATCATCCATATCTGCCGGGCCCTTACACATGCCTTCCGCATTGCCGTCCTTGTTCCAGTACATGGGGGCCCGTTTGTTCTCGTCTTTTCCGGAGCCCTTCATGCCCAGTTCTTCCCCATAATAGAGGAATACATTGCCATTCATTAAGAGATTAAGGGCATTGCCCATTTTCGTCTGAGCTTCGCTATTCTCCCCGGCATAGTAGCCTGCACTGCGTCCCATATCATGATTGGTGTAGAAGGGAGCATTGATATAATCCGGATTGTACTGCGCATACATGCCCTGCTCTGTTTCCAGATTCTTTGCATAAGATGTTGCCGATGCCTTACCGTTCATCACATTGGCAATGATACCGGACTTGTCGGCAAAAGCAAAATCAAACATGCTGTCCACGCCGCTCTCATAATATTTGGCATAGGTATTCTGATCCGTCCAGCATTCACACACCAGATAATTCTCCGGATCTTTGCCATGAACATAATCCGCGAACCAGCTTAGAATTTCCACATTGCCCTCTGTGGATCCGGTAACATACTCTTTCACCGCATCCAGTCGGAAGCCATCCACACCCATATCCAGCCAGAAGTCCGCGATCTGCTCAAATTCCCGGCGTACCGCCTCATTCTCCAGATTCAGATCCGGCATTCCGTCCCAGAATCTCGCTTCATAATACCAGGCCGTTCCATCCAGCTGCGCATACCCGCCCTGGTATTCTCTGGAAAAATGGTAATAATCCACGTACGGGCATTCGGAACTATCCGGTTCCGCCCCTTCCGGCAGGCTCTTCAGATACTCCGCAGCCTGTTGGAACCAGGGATGGCTGCTGGAAGAATGATTCATTGCCAGATCCAGGATCACACGGATCCCACGGTCATGACAGGCCGTCAGCAACTCCTGAAATGTTTCCAGAGTGCCGTACTGCGGATCGATATTCTCATAATCCGTGGTATCGTATTTATGATAGGTGACGGAGGGCATCACCGGCATGAGCCAGATACCATTGATTCCCAGATCCATATCTGTGGTATCATCACCGTCATTCAGGTAATCCAGCTTTTCCAGTACGCCCTGTAGATCTCCAATGCCATCACCGTCGCTGTCATAGAAGGAATATACGAAAAGCTCATAGTAGGTACGGTAGTTGTCGTCCGGGATCTGCAGTACCCGGTTGTCCTGCACCAGAGACGTGGTACTGCCGGTGCTGTCAGTGTTACTGTCCGTGCTCTCATCCTGTACGATGGCAGTCTCATTCTGTGTACCGGCAGCAGACGCATTGCTGTTTTCTCCTTTGCTGCCTCCACAGGCAGTCAGAGACGCTGTCATTCCCACCGCCAGTATTGCTGCCCATATTTTTCTGTTCCATTTGCTCATAGTTATCGCTTACTCCTCTGATCCGCTTTTTTCAAACCGGAACCATTTGAAATCAAAATTGCATCCCGGCAGGAAAACGAAGGTCACATTCTGCTCTCCCGTCACTCTTTCCAGAGGGAAACGCAGTTCCCTATATTCCTCGCTGTGCGGGAAGGGAAGTACCTGTGTAGCTCCATCGGTAAACCTAAGCTGGATCGTATTCTGCTGTAAAGGAGTTCTTCCGCAGATGACAATGCTATCGGTTCCCGCTTCTCCAAAGTTCATATCCGTAAATTCGAGAGAGACATTATTGCCGATCTGTTCAACGGCATCCCCGGTTCTCACAAAGCTGTCACCATAGGTAACTCCGTCCGTGAGAGCACTCAGTCTTGCATAAGCTTTTTCCTGTCTGGTGAAATGGAACTCTTTCAGGAAAATTTTGCTTTCTGACACTATTGTCAGTTTTGTTACACCCTTTAATCTCCGGGGCAATACGAAGGTATCCGGCTGGAAGACTTCCCAGATGCCCGGCTTCTGATAGGTTATTTCACCCACCAGTGTTCCCTGTGTCCCGGAACCGCTCTCTTCGGGCTCTCCCTTCCATATCTGAATCCGGTGGGGATCATTATCATTGGCAAAAATAGACAGCGTGATCTCGTCACTTCCGAATTCACCAAAGTCTAACGCTTCATAGACCAGTCCGGTAGGCTGTGCCTTGTCCGTTCCGGCACTGTTCTCCACTCCGCGGCTTACGTCTCCGCCAAAACTTCCGACATAAGAAATACCCGTCACCGGCTCATACGGAGAATGGAACGTCTGTCCCATGCCCTCCACTGCAAAGTCAAGTTGGGAAATCATTTTAATATTGGTTGTTCCGTTACAGGTCATACACCTTACCTGAAAACTGCCATCACTGACGCCTGTGATCCGGATGCTCTCGCCGTCTTCCAGTTCCTCCAGTTTTGCCACAGGGCTGGGGATACCGGAAGCATCAGTAATGCTCCAGAGAAGCTTACGGTCTGTGGCTTCCATGGGATAGATACGGGTATGTAGCAATACATACGGCTTCTCCGGTGTCAATCTCATATAGGGAGCGCTCATTTCCAGTTTCCGCACCGGAACAAATCCGGGATCCACAAAGGCGGGCGGATATTCTCTGTTTTCTTCTGTTGCGCAGACACCGGGACGAATCGGTGCTTCGACTGCCTGTAACGTCACTGTCGCCGTGCGGTGCCCGGCAGCTGCCTTTGCTGTTCCAGTGCCGGTTTCATTGGTCATGCTGTTCACTGTGGCTGCCCATGCATCCTCCACAGTCACACGAATCTCCCCCGGCGTAGTTTTTGCTGCGATCATAGCCAGTAATTTTCCCTGGAACAACTTACGTACGGTTCCCTTGTAGGCATCGTAATCGGCGCTGTCACCATTGTCCAGTCCCACCAGTCTTCCAGCACCTTCCACGGTCACTCTCACATAATCGGAGGCATTTTCCACAGGGTATCCATCCCGGTCCTCCGCAGAGATCTCCACGAAGATCATATCCTCGCCGTTGGCGCACATGGTAGATTTATTGGCTTTTACTATATAATGATCTGTGTTGCCGAAGGAATGTCTCTCCTGTCTGGCTATCTCCCTACCCGTTTCGTCGTATGCCACGGCACAGATACTGCCGGGTACATACGGTACTTTCCAGGAAGGCTGTAATACTGTTCCTTTCTGATGATCGATCTGCTGTTTTCCCTGTGACACTCCGTTTACGAACAGTTCCACCTCCGGAGCATTGCTGGTGATCCGCACGTCCACCTGCTGTCCCGGATTAAAATCCCAGTAGGGATATACATGGATCATGGGATCTTTTTTCCCATCCGTCCATTCCGAACGGAAGACGTAGTAGGAGTCTTTGGGAAATCCCGCCGTATCCATCTGTCCGAAATAGCTGTTTTTCGTCTGATAAGGGGTCGGCTCACCGATATAGTCAATGGCTGTCCAGATGAACTGACCACAGGAATAAGGGGTATCTCTGTCCATAGTGATACAGTATTCCGTATTTTTCGCCGCCCAGCTGGTAGTACTGTTGCCCAACGCAGAACACTGTTCGTCCGCTTCGATCAGATTCGCCCTCTCCAGCGGAAAATGATACACCCCTCGGCTCTGTACCACAGAGGAAGTCTCACTTCCGTAGATGATCCAGTCCGGATGCTTTTCATGGTGTTCCGCATAATATTTTTCCGCGTAGTTATAGCCCGCCACTTTCACGATATCCGCACATTTCTGGGCATTTTCCCAGGGCATGTAATTGGAACCGATCGTCACCGGTGCCACCTTCCGGTAATCCCACTTTCTGACTACTGCAAGGAGGCTACGGGTGATCTCCTGTCCATGGGCATCCGCATGGGTATCCGGAATCTCGTTGCCAATGCTCCACATGATAACGGAAGGATGATTGCGGTCTCTGCGGATCCAGCTGCGTACATCCTTCTCCATCCATTCCTTGAAAAATCTGGCATAATCATAAGGATTCTTTGCCATCTCCCACATATCGAACGCTTCGGATACGATCAGAAATCCCATCTCATCCGCCAGTTCCATCAGTTCCACAGCGGGCATATTGTGGGAAGTCCGCACAGCATTGACACCCATGGAACGCATGAGTTCAAATTTCCGGCGCATGGCTTCTTTGTGAAAAGCCGCTCCCAGTGCTCCGAGGTCATGGTGATCGCAGGCACCGTTCAGGCGCACTTTTCTGCCGTTTAATAAAAAGCCCCTGGCAGGATCAAATTGCATGGTGCGGAAACCGATGCGAAGATGTTCTTCCTGTGTGATTTCCGTCTTCTGTAAGGCTTCACCTGCTCCGTTCTCCCCGTCGTTCATTGGAAGTTTGCATAGACGAACTGTAAGATCATACAGATAAGGATCTGTGATGTCCCATTTCCGGGGATTATCCACAGGAATCGCCACAGATGTCTTCTCCTGTCCACCGGCGAGGGGCTGTTTTACCCGGAAAATCTCCCTGTTTTCCGTTTCTGCAGAGTTTTTACTGTCCCCGGCATAATGCAAGCAATATTCCAGTTCATAATTCTCAGTGATTGCTCCCCATTCCAGTTCCGTATCGATGGTCAGATCGTAGCCGTTTTCCGTCTCCACGGAGGAGGTATAGATACCGTCCAGCGGAATATGTGTCTCAGGCAGACGGATCATCCAGACATTACGATAGATTCCGGCACCGCTGTACCATCTGCTGTTGGGTGCCTGAAAGGTTACCCGGAGAACAACTTCATTTTCACCTTCACGCAGATGATCCGTAATGTCCCAGTCAAAGGTGGAGTAGCCGTATTTCCAGTCACCGAGGCACACGCCGTTTATATAGATGGAAGAATCCATGTAAACACCCTCGAAGCGCAAAATGACACGTTCGTCACATGTCGTGCAGGCATTACCTGCCACAGAATTTGACTGCTCCCGCAAGTTCTCCTGCGCCGCTTCGCCTGCACGCTTTACTCCGGATGCGGAATACACGAATTTCTTCCGATACCAGCCGATACTGTCTTCATAGAGGTTCTTCGTATCATAGATCAGCCAGTCGTGAGGCAAGTCTGCCGGCTGCATCTCCCGCTCCCAGAGAGTTCTGTCTTCCCAATTCACACCCAATGCTGTTTTTGCAAAATACCAGTTATCATTCCATAACGTTTTGCTGTTCATCGAAATTTCTGCCCTTTCTGTCCATATCGTTTCCTGTCAGATCCCTGCTTCTATAGTGCTGCTTTTCCTACCTGTGTCCCGTCTTATCGTTGTCTGATACGGTCTTCGCATCTGCCCGGTCTTCCAGACGTTTTACTATGTAAACTGCCAGTACTGCATCCAATGTTCCCAGTACCATGCCGCCCAGAATATCCGTGGGATAGTGGACAAAGAAATAAAGTCTGGAAAAGGCAATGACTGCTGCCATAAGCAGACTTAAAATACCCGCCTTACGATAATAACTGAAAATGGTCACCGCTCCGGCAAAACCGTTGGAAGTGTGTCCCGAAGGGAAGGAATATTCCGAAGGGAACGGAATTTTCAGCGTCACACCGGTGTCCACAGCACAGGGACGGGGTCTCGCGATCACATTTTTCAGGAACAAATTTCCCACAAGATAGGTGATTGCCATGGCGATTATCATGGTCAGACCGCATTTCCGGGTCTTCGGAATGCATGTCAGCACAATCGCAATGACGATCCATACCAGACCGCTTTCTCCGATCGTAGTAAAAAAACGCAGGATCTCTGTCAGCCATTCCTGATGGATCCCCTGAATCGCATGCAATATCTGTAATTCCATCCTTCGTTCCTCCTTGTCCGTCTTCCGGCTTGGTTATCGGCCGCTCCGTAATTTCACCGTCAGACATTCTTTTGAACTATTGTAATCTATTCAGAAATGCCTTTGCATTGGCTGCAATGTCATCCTTAAATACAGCGGAACCGGCTACAATGACATTGGCTCCTTTTTCCATGGCAAATGCTACATTGTCCAGATTGATACCACCGTCTACTTCCAGATCGGTAGACAGCCCCTTATCGTTGATCATTTTCCGGATCACCTGTACCTTATCCAGGCACTCCGGGATCAGCTTCTGTCCGCCGAATCCGGGCTCCACAGTCATTACCAGCACCAGATCCACCAGTTCCAGATAAGGTTCCACTGCCTCTGCCGGAGTGGCGGGCTTAATGGTGATGCCGGCCTTTTTGCCTGTGGCATGTATTTTTTCAATGCATCCCTCCACATCTTCTGTGGCTTCCAGGTGAAAATTCACCAGGTCCGCACCACAGGCAGCGAACTCTTCCACATAACGTTCCGGCTTCTCGATCATCAGATGCACATCGAGAAACATATCCGTGTGGGATCTGACAGCTTTTAATACCGGCATACCGTAGGAAATCGACGGTACAAACAATCCGTCCATCACGTCTACATGCAGCCAGGGGACTCCTGCTCCTTCCACAGCTTTGATATCCTCTCCCAGTTTCCATAAATCCGCCGAAAGAATTGAAGGTGATAATAAATTCATGTTACTCCTCATTTCTGCCCCGCAAGGCCTTGTCTGTTGCTTATTACCGTTCTATTCTAGCAAACTTGTTTTCGTAAAACAAGACTAACGAAAAGGAACCTTTTCCTTTTGGAAAAAAGTTCCTCCGTTCGCAATTCTCTATAGGTTTTTCACGTCTTCTTTCAGTTTGTTCCAGGCATCTTCATGCTCCGTATAGTAAATGGGACATTTCTTTCCGCCACAATCATAGTGGCGCAAGATGTCATCGGGTTGCAGGTCATAGGCATCAGTCAGCCATTTCAATAATTTGATCAGAGAATCATAGGTCTCCTGAGTAAACTGGCCGTTGTCCGCCTTGTAGCAGCATTCGATAGAAATAGAATCCTCATTGCGGGTCTGTACTGCATAGGCGATCTCGTCCAGAGGAACGCACTGAAGAATCTCGCCATCATAGCCAATGATAAAATGGGCACTGGCACTGCGTTCATGATTGTCTTTCAGCTGTTCGAAATAGCTGCGGTTCTGGGCCGCGCTGGTCCCAGGATTCGCCGTGTAATGTACAAAAATATTTTTCACTTCCGTCAGGGGATCTCCCGGTCTGGAATATTCATTCACGGTGAGAAAATCTTCTGTCCAGTTGGGATGTGCTGCATATACATCCGCCGGAAGTCCCTGGATCCGGGTTCCCGTGGTCTCCCCGATCTGTTTTTCGATCCGCTGCACAGCTTCTGCCGCAACTTCCACAGGAGTACTGGCCTCCGCAGTGCTGGCAGGTACTTCCAACAAATTTTTCAACATAAAGATTCCTGCAAGAATGCTGGCACACAGCAGGGAAATCTTAATATATCTGCGGATTCTTGCCTGTCTGCGGCGGCGCTGCCTCCCGGCTCTGACCCGGCGTTGTCTGACGCGGGTGCTGTAAGTATTGTCTTTGTAAACATTTTGCTCATATGCATTGCCCGGATGACCCTGCTCCTGCCGCCAGGCCTTGTTTTTCTGCTGTGCTGTCGTCGAATACTGCGGATGTGATTTCTTCCTTCCGCCTTCCTGCGGCATTGCCGATATGCTATGTTGTGACCGTTCTGTGCGTCCTCCGGTATGATTGCTTCGTGATTGATCGGCGTATCTTCCGGTCTGTCTGTCTTGCGGTTGTCCTACACGTCTTCCTACGTGTCTGACTATATTTTTTCCAGTCCGGTAATCCACCAGATACGGATTTCTTCGCACCTGTATCATTTCCAGATCCGGTTGTCTGCTCGAACGATTCTCCTGTGTCATATTGCTGCCCCCCAGAGTTAATTGCTTTCTTTGAGTCCCAGTTTAATCCGGAGTTGTCACATTTTTCGGCACATATTCCTTAAGATTTTATAAATTTATTGTTTAAAAAGTTCCAGCAAATACTTTTCTATCACCTGTGCTGCTTTGCGATGAGCTTTCACTCCGGGATGCAGGCGGCTGCCTACGGTGTCCGGTGTGGTGTTGGGAAGTTGTAAAAAGTGGATTCTGGTATCACCAGTCTGTTCCGCGTAGGTTTCCACCGCTTCACGGATGACGGGCAGGAAATTGTCTCCCAGCATACCATAGCCCCAGATGATCTGTGCCTCAGGATTGCAGTCACGCACAGCTTTCAGGAAATCTCGGATTGCTGTAGTCAGGATCTTTTTGACTTCTTTTATGTCACGGGTTCCTGCCCATTCTCTTACCAGTTCCGCTGCGGACTGGATTGCTGTGGCATCGTTGGTTCCCAGATTAATGATCACGGCATCCGGCTGCCATGCCTTGAAATCATAGTCTTCCAGTGCTCCCAGCGAAGCATTTCGCTCCCCGGTAAGCAATCCGCAGACCTGTTTATAATAGGGAGGAATCTTATTCTCTACAATGCCATCCCAGCCGGTGACGATTCCCCAGCCACTCTGGGACACCACACGATATTCCGCAGAAAGCGCATCCGATACCATACGGGGATACGTATTTTCCGCAGAGAAGAACGCACTGATCCAGTCTTCCTCACCTACCGGCCCCATAGTTCCCTCTCCACTGGTAATACTGTCTCCTACAAATTCCAGGCGATATTCAGGATCCGGCAGAACCAAAAATTTCCCATCTCCATATTGCAATCCCAAAATCTGTATCATGTGCAGCGGGTCCTGGTGCATAGCCTGTACTTCCTTCAGAATCCGTACATGCTTCGGCTTTCCTACTGTCATTCCTCGAAACAGGCATACTTCATTTTTCCCTTTATTAACCGGAAAACGGCTGATCTGGGCACCATTCAGTTCTACCGCCAGCCATGGCTCCATCGTGTCGTAATCAGCATTTACTTCCAGCCACAATTCACTGCCAGTATATAGAAATTCTATACCGCTGCCGGTCCAGAATAAATTGATCACATCTTTTCCCGTGGTCCGGCCCAATACCCGCACTTGCGGCAAATCCGCTATACTTATAATCTTTTTCTGCTGTTCCATTTTCCCATACCTTCTACTCTGTTTTCTGTTGCTTCGACATTTTCTGTTATGATCTTTCGATTGCCTGCTTTACTCTCTCCTGCCGTACTCTTCTGCGATCACATTCTCCGCAGGACGTCCACATACCGCATAAGGGCTCAATCCTTCCAAATTTCCCGGCCAATCCCAGATGCCGAAGCCTTTCACCCAGTCACGTTTTCTGCAGGCTGTAAACATTGCCCGGTACCAGTCCGCCTGTTCCGCATCATCCTCTTCACCCTGCAGTTCCCAGTTATTCGGAACCTGCGCAGAACCATGAATATTCATGCAACCCGCTTCCGAAAACAAAAAGGGCTTCTGAAATTTTTTCACAACCTTTTCGATCCGGTCTAACTGGTTGTCCCAGTCGTCTATGGGATAATATCCGCTGGACGCAATCACATCCACGGCATCCCACCATGTAATATGATCTTCTCCATATTTGTCGCAATTATAACCGACAGGTCCGTCATATACCGTCCGTACTTCTGCGATAAGTTTTCTCCACTCTGTCTCCCGGTGCTCCGTCATGGTCATTTCACACCCCGCCAGGAACAATTCACAGCCTGTCCGCTGCGCAATCTGTGCATAATGTTTCTGAAAGGCAATGTGACTCTCGAACCAGTTGCCCCATTTGGGTTCGCAAGGTACATCATGGTCAAAAAAGCTGATTCGTGCCCGCCAGACACCATTGTCACAATTCACCGTCGGTTTCAAAGCAACTTTCAGTCCCAGGCTCTGTGCATATCGAATCATATCATACAGTTCCTCATCCGTACAGCTTTTCTCCCCATCATAACGGATTTCCTCACTGTAAGGTGTTTCCTGCATCCCCGATGGTGTGAATATCACCCAATTCGTATGGATCCTTCGTACCATTTCCTCCATACTTTTTCTGGATTCTTCCGAACCCAATACTCCTCTGTGCGGAAAAACCGCAAAATTCACAGCGCGAAATGCCTCCATACAATACCTTCCCTTCCAAGTATCCCATTTGTGTTTCATTTCCTGTATTGTATCATTTTTAATTTTATTTAGCTAGTAAAATTAGCTTTTATTTGCCTAAATTTATTTTCCTGCATTTCATTGTGTTCATTCACACGATATGCTACCATGAAACTATATACAGTGCTTTCAGAAAGGAGCTATCTGCCATGCATTTTGTACAGGCAAAGGGGATTCTGTCTCAGAATAACGGAATGAATATTTACCGCGGATGCTCTCACGGCTGCATCTATTGCGACAGTCGCAGTAAGTGCTACGGCTTTACACATGCTTTTGAAGATATCGAAGTGAAAGGAAATGCACCGGAGCTGTTGGAACAAGCGCTGCGCTCCAAGCGTCACAGGTGTATGATTGGTACCGGTGCTATGTGCGATCCTTATCTTCCGGCTGAAAAAGAGCTGCGATTGACCAGAAAATGTCTGGAGCTGATCGATCAATATGAATATGGTGTGACCGTGCTCACAAAAGCCAGCCTGGTGCTTCGGGATCTGGATCTTCTGCAATCTATTAATCAGAAAGCCAAGGCAGTGGTTCAGATGACGTTTACTACTTATGATGAGGATTTGTGCCGGAAAATAGAGCCTAATGTCTCTACCACGAGAGAACGTTTTGAGGTGCTGATGAAATGTAAGGAATTGGGAATTCCCACCCTTGTGTGGATGACTCCCATTCTTCCTTTTATTAATGATACCCGGGAAAATATCGAGGGGCTTCTTGACTATTGCCTGCAGGCGGATGTGAAGGGAATCCTGCTGTTCGATGTAGGAGTCACGTTGCGGGAAGGAGATCGGGAATTTTTCTATCAGGCTCTGGATCGTGATTTTCCCGGCATTCGGCAAAAATATGTCCATACTTACGGAAATGCCTATGATATTCCCAGTCCTCACGCAAAAGAGCTTATGACACTGATTCAAAATACCTGCACAGCGAATGGCATGCTGTGTTCCCCGAAGGAATGCTTTACTTACCTGCATGAATTCCCCGAGAGATACGTGCAGCAGACATTGTTTTAGGTTCCAATGGCGATAATTTCTACAAAAAAGTTTATATAGACAACACAGTAAAATCGGGAGCTTTTGCTCCCGACATCTTGATAACGCAAAAACGAATATTTACATTCAGAATAGAACTACACTCAGAAAATTGGTAGCTATAGCTTCAGCGCCCAGAACAAAAACGGCATTGTGATCACGGAAAGCAATGTGGTCAAAGCCACGCCCCTGGATGTCAACCGATAATCGCCATTGTACTGCTGTGCCAACATTACTGTCATGCTGCCTACCGGTGTTGCCATCATTACCAGACAAACGCCTCGGAATATCGGATCCTTGATAAAAAAGCACAGTCCCCACAGAAGCAATGCCGGCAATAGTACCAGTTTTACTACAGAGAAAACGAGTAGGCGCACATCTGTAAACAAATCTCTTAACCGGGTCTGCGCCAAAGAGTCACCAATGACCAACATGCTTAACGGACCTGTGATGGCACCAGTGAAAGTTGCTGTATCTTCAAGGATCAATGGGACCGGAAGATTGGTGATATACAGAACTATCGCAATAATGCAAGAGCCTACGCCTATATTCACGAGTTGTTTCCAATTTATATTTTTCTGACAACCACCAATCTGCATTTTGTGGATGCCATAAGTATAGATCAAGACATTATATAACAAGTTGAAGATTACAGCGTGAATTATTGCATTGCTGCCATACATGACATCCAGCAAGGGATAACCCATAAATCCAATATTGGAAAAAAGCATCATGACCTGATAAGCGCCGTAGTCCTCTCTGTCTGCATGAAGCAATCTGGGCAATAGTTCCGCGACAGCAAACATAATTGCAAAATAGATCAGCGCAACACCCAGAGTAAACAACAATTTTCCTTTATTCTCCAGTCTCTCAGGATTCATACCAGAGGCAATAATCAGCGCAGGATTTCCAATATTGATTACTATACTTGAAATTGTTTTGCCTGTAGTATCTTTAAACACACCGATTTTCCGACAGATATATCCGATGAGCATAATCAAGAAAAACATTATCATTTTTTGGAGTAAAAGCATACAACACCTTCATATAGTAAATATATAAGCTCGCAAATTATACGTTCTTACAAATGCATCTCTAACCGCTGCCAACATTACTTTGCAGAGTCGCCCATTATAACACAGGAAGGAGAGGGAATTACAATTTCCTGTCCGCTCCACTTTAAAATCCCTTTATTTTCATCAAAGAAAAAGGTCTGTACCACATCTGTATGCTGAATACCCACTATCAGCATAGAGCCATCTGGTACAAAACAAAACTCCCGGCAGAAATCACCTGCCAACATTGTATGTCCTTTCAACATCAACAAACCGGTTTCCTTATCTACCTCATAGACAACAATTGAATTGTGCCCTCTGTTCCCAGCCAAAAGATATCTACCGGATGGATGCATCTGTAGTGCCGAAGTATAGTTCTCCCGGTCATAACCATCCTCACGTCTCGTCGATATTACCTGGACATTCCGTAACATATCTTTGCAATCCGGCTGATACTCAAACACAAAAATTTGACAGCTCAATTCAGATACCATATATAGATATTTTCCATCCGGACTGAAACGGAGTTGTCTGGGTCCACTGTCTTCCGGTGCTTTCCACTCGAAAACTTTTTGATACGTTTTTGCATCATAAAGATATATATAATCAAGACCACAATCCGCAACCGCAATATATTTTCCATCCGGTGTAGGCATGGATGCATGAATATGAGACATCCTTCCATTTGGTTCCTGGTGATGCTCTACTCGTCTTTCCTCCCCAATGCTTCCATCCTGATTAATGCCGTACACCACCAACAATCCATTACGAAAAACAGATACTAAAAGACTATCTTTTTCCTCATCCGCTATAACATGACATGGCCAGCCACCATAAGCATATCTGCTATTTAAAAATGAAAGTTTATTATCCTCTATGCGATAAGCAGCAACACCTCCACCCGGTACACCTTTATATTCCAGTGATTCCATAACCGCATACAGACATTTTCTCTTTTCCGAAACATATAAATATGCAGAATCGTCAGCCTCTACTGTTGAAGCTTCCCTCATTTCCCCATTTTGAGTATTTATCTCCAATGTGTAAATACCTTTCGATCCTCTCAAGGAGTTCGTTCCTACGTAACACTTCATCCATTTCTCCATATCTTTACCTTTCAGTTTCGTCATTGTACTCTCCGTTGTAAATTTGATAAGCTCTTGGCATTCTTTTTTCCCATAAACGTTTTCCCTCACATAGATCAAAAAGCTCCAGTCTTCCGGTTGATTCCGCAAATTCTTCATCAGCAATCAGCAAACAATCTAGCTGTTTCAGATACAGAAAGCTCCTGGGCCATCCCAGTGTTTGCAAAATTCTCCCTTCCCGGATCATTCCGTTTTGCTCAACGACCAATTCCCGGATCAGATTAGCTCCCCGTACTCCTACGAACAATCTTCCTTTTGTCCAATCTGGACACAAAATTGAAGAAAGACTTTTTCGTGCTCCGGCAGGGAGCAAACTGACACGCTGCTTTTCTTTCAAACCTCCGTCTGAATTTTTCTCCAACACGATCAATTCATTCGATAATTCTGTAACGAGGTATACGATTTTTCCTAATGGATGTATCTCCAGAAATCTTGGACCTGATCCCCGGGGCTGTTGCTCTATTCTCCAGTTGTCCCGGTTTCCCCAAAGTTGGCTCTCACTACTATGATATACTGCATCCGCGCCCAGATCGGCAATCCAGCACTCCTCCTGCATCCACTTTACAAAATGCGGATGAGACGCTTCCTGCCTGCTAACTACCGGACCATTTCCTTTGAAAATCACCCTTCCAGATTCTTTGCCGATGCGCCCCTCCGCTACGTCCACTGATACAACCATTTGTTCTCCATACACAGCAATCAAAAGAGCCTTTCCCTGCTCCCAAAAGCTCATATGGCTGATCCCTCTCCAAGGGAAACAGCTTTTCTCCAAAAAAAACAGTTCTCCTGTAAGTTGCTTCAAATAAAACGACTGAATATAACTTCCCCCTGATTCTTCCTGTCCTACCGCATACAGTATTCCGTTGGGCGCAATACACGCCCATTCCAGATTTTTCAGTGGTGCAGCCAAAGTTTCCCTGCTGTCATTTCTCCCCAGGTCAATACGATATATCCCATCTGTCGATGTGTTTCCAAATGTATTGCAAAAATAGAATGTCATTTAAGTCAGCTCTCTCCATTATGAAAACAAAAACTCTACTTCCTCTTGCGTTAATCTCTTTTCTGATGCACGAAGGCTCTCTTCCAGTTCCTTAACCCTGCAAGGTCCTACGATCGGAATAACCTGAAAAGGCTGCGCATAAAGATATGCTAATGTTATTTCCAATGGAGTGGCATTCGTGAGCTTGCATAGTTCGTCTACTCTCTCCGCTCTTTTTAAGGATTCCGCATTATAAAACATATCTCTGGGGAAAGCAAATTTATCGTCCTTGAGAAATCCCTCTTCCTTATGTAATACAAAAAATCCTGCTGCCTGAGAAGTATATGCAGTTACCGGTTTACCGGTTTTTTGGTGATATTCATATATGTTCTCTGTCATATGGGTCTGTACAGCTGCCTCCACTGCCTCGTCATTCGGTTTTGCCAAATTAAACATAATTTCATGCCCAACAAAGGATTTCAAATTATGCTCTTTCGCGTAAGCATCTGCAGCCCACATTCTTTCTGCCGACCAGTTCGAACAAGCAAAATATCTCACCTTTCCTTCTCTGACAAAGCTGTTCAAAGTTTCAATAATTTCACCAACCTCACGCTTCGGATCATCTGCATGTAAATAGTATAAATCTATATAATCAGTCTGTAAGCTTTTCAAACTGCTCTCCAGATCCTCTCGTATCTCTTCCGGCGCCAGCCTTTTTATGCTCGGTGTTTCAAGTGCATGGCAGGCTCCTTTGGTCGCAACTACCAGCTTGCTTCTCAATCTATGCTGTTTCATCCATCTTCCAATCAATAATTCAGATAGTGGAAGATTTCCTGGATTCCACCTTCCATACACATTCGCTGTATCAATAAATGTACCCCCATTTCCTACAAAACAATCGAGGATATCGAATGATGCCTGGTCGGAAATACGGCTCCCGAGCACTCCACCTCCCAACGCTATATCTGACACTCGCAAATTTGTTCCTTTATAATTTACAATATTCATCCTTCGCTCTCCTTTTAAAACACTTCTCAGCCTTTCACTGCTCCAACTGTCATACCTCTTGCAAAATAGGACTGGAAAAACGGAAATATCATCATAAGAGGTAAAATACCGATTACTGCAATTGCCATACGAACCGTGATGGTAGGCATTTTACCCAAGGCATTGGCAGCCTCTGCGCTTCCTGCCATACTTTGTGTCATAAACTGAATATCCAGCAAAATTCTATTCAAATAATTTTGCAGACTGAATAATTTTGTATTCGTAAGATAAAGGAGACCATTATACCAGTCATTCCAATAACCAATACCAATCAACAATCCTACCGTAGCCAGGATGGGTTTCGAAATCGGCATAATAATACTAAAGAAAATTCGGAACTCCTTAGCGCCATCTACCATAGCTGATTCGATCAATTCCTTAGGCGTATTGTTATTAAAGTATGTTCTCACCAGCAGAACATTGAAACCATTTACCAAAATATTATTTGGCAAAAGTAATGCAAATATAGTATTTTTGACATGTAACGTATTTACATATAATAAATAGGTGGGAACCATACCTCCGTTAAAAAGCAATGTAAAAAACACGAGAAAATTGATTATCTTTCTTCCGGGTAATTCATTACGCGAAAGTGTATATCCCAGCATGGCTGTAAGCATCAATCCGGAAATCGTACCTATAAATGTAGTTAGTATTGAAATCCCGTATGCACGGAATATTGTCTGCCCCTGCGTTGCCATATAGCGATATGCTCCCAGACTCCACTCTTTGGGCCAAAAGGAATAACCATTTCGGAACACACTATCATTATCCGACAGAGAAGACGTTACCAGCAACAACGTAGGAAGAGTACAGAAAAGCACGAAACAAATTAAAACTATATGTGCTACTAATGCTGATTTGTTTACTTTCATTCGTTTCATCTCACACCTCCTAAAACAGAGAATCTTCCGGGCTGATCTTCCGAAGTAACAAATTTGTAATTAAAACAATTAAAAAGCCGACTACTGACTGATATACTCCTGCTGCTGCAGACATACCCACGTCTCCTGTCTGTATCAATGTGCGGTACACATAGGTATCTATTGTATTTGTAGTACTGTATATTGCTCCTGAGTTCTGCGTAACCTGATAAAATAAACCAAAATCAGAATAAAAAATCTTTCCTACCGCCAATAATATCATCATTATAATAACCGGTTTCAACAATACCAGTGTGATATACCGTACCTGTTGAAGCTTTGATGCCCCATCCAGTTGAGCCGCTTCATAGTAAGACTTATCAATAGAAATAACATTGGCATAATAAATAGTTGCCTGAAATCCAAATGACTTCCATGTATTTACGATCGGTAATATTATAGGCCAGTACTTTGACTCATTGTACCAGGATATCGTGCTTTTTCCCAAGGGCTCCAGGATCCCTTTATTAATAAAGCCTACATCCGTACTTAAGAAAGCAAATACCAGATAACTGATAATGACGATAGAAAACAAATATGGCAAAAGAATCACTGTCTGATATACTTTTAAAGCCTTTTTGCTTGTCACTTCGCTCAAAAGAATTGCTACTAAAATACCTAAAAATGTATTAATTATAATAAATGCCACATTGTACAATATTGTGTTTCTGGTAATAATAAAAGCAACTGAGTTTTTAAATAAAAACAAAAAATTTCTAAAGCCTGCCCAATCACTTCCATAAATTCCTTTGCTGTAGTCGAAATCTTTAAAAGCTACCACCATACCCGTTAGTGGTAAATAATTGTTAATAAACAAATAAACCAATGCCGGCAAAGCCATAATGTATAGTGGCAAAAGCTTTTTTATTTTTTTTAATCTTTTATACATACCAGGCTCCTTTGAATAGAAAGGTCAGTTGTGTTATACCTCTGACCTTTCCGAGAAACTTTACTTATTTTGTTGCCGCCCACTCGTCTAACTGCCGCTGCTTTTCTGCAATAACAGTATCAATCCCTGCATCCTTCAGTGTCTGTCGGAATTTCGGTAAATTTTCATCAGGATCGATTACTCCATTCTCCAGAGGCAGACGATACTCATCCATTACTGCCTGTACAGCCGCCGCTTCTGCCTTCACAGGAGTGGTGTCAAACACAAATCCCAGCGCTTTAGATTTGATTGCATTATCATTAAATTCCTCATATTTTTCATTTAAATCTTCGGGATCCGTATTCCAAATATAACTCAGATAACGATTTCCAAAAGCGTAAGTTGCACTCAGAGTATAGCCGGATGTTTCTCCAGTTACACCGTCCGGATAAGTAATCCACTTTTCGCTTCCTTTTACATGCTGATAGTGTGTACCTTCAATACCCCATACCAACGCATTATATACTTCTGCATCACTATAAAGCAGATTGACAAACTCCAACACTTTTTCAGGATTCTTACAGCTGACAGGGATCGACTGAATAACAGCTCCAACCGTTTGTGTATTTCCAAAAGCCGGATTTACAATTGCTGTACTGCATGGAATACCTGTCATATTGGTGCTGTCTGTAGGCACACCCGGATGAATCAGGGACATTGTGGATGCCACTTTTCCTGTTTTGAAATAAGCTACTCCTGTATCAGGATTCGTTGAAGCATCTGGAAGAATATAGCCCTTCTCATTCCACTCTCTGGCTTTCCTCACACACTCCTCGTAATATTCTGTATCAAAGAGATTTTGCACGGTCAGATCGCCCTGTCCCCAATCCATCAGGACTCCCATGGTATCACCCAGCCCATCATATGTTTTAAAAAGGCTTTCCAGAATGCTGGTTCCCTGGCTTTGCGGCTGCGTTACATACTTGTCCGGTTCTCCCTCTTTAATTCTGGCAAAAAGGTCATCTAATTGTTCTACTGTTAATCCTGCATCAGCATCAATTCCATATTTCTCGATAATATCATTGCGAAGAATCAGTCCGTATGCACTTGCCATATCACGTATGGTCGGAAATCCATATATTTTTCCGTCAACTGTGGTAGCTTCCATATAGTCGCCGATTACTTCCATTGCATCCGGTGCATATTTACGAACCGTTTCTTCATCCAGCCCAAGCAGTTTATTGGAAGTGACATCACTACTGAATGTAGTTCTGGCTGATGCATTTACCAGATCCAGCTTTTCGCCACTGGTAATCATCAGATTAACCTCCTGCTGATAGTTTGCTCCTGTCATAGGCAAAAGCTTAACCTTGGCACCAATCTTGTCATAAACAATGTTGCTTAGATTCTCCTCTACCAAATCCCAATCTGCCTGCTGTACCCATACATCAAATGCATAAACAATGGTATATGGTTCCTCTCCTTCCTGCACAGTGTCATTCGTTTCACTTTTGTCTGTCTGACCTACGCTCTGATTACCGCTTTCATTTCCACATGCGGAAAGCACTGTACATGCTGCCAACAATAAGGCAAATACTTTACTTACAATTTTCTTTTTCATATCATTTTCTCCTTCCTTTTATGTATGTTTTGTATCTTTTGTAATTAAACTATATCTCTTATAATTATTTCTTTCTCCCTGAATTTCGACCTTCACTTATGAATTTTATACGCTTTTTGTTTTATCGAAATCCAGCTCATGAAATGGATCTTTGTCCTCTCCATCATAATCCGTCAGCTTACTCGCGATCCTTTTCAGATAACTATTTGTGTTTGCAAGAGATCCGCTAATAATATCCTCTTCTGTTATTTTGGCAATTAAAATTTCTCTGGCGGAAGCCATCACCTCTTTCATATTGGATAGATAACTTCCACGTTCCCGATCATATGTTACATAGATAAATCCATCATCTGCTTCCTTTGCATCCGGATAAGAAACTTCTCTCTCGTCTAATAGTAATTTATAAGGGAACGTTTTTCCTTCATCCTCTGACAGCATTGCCGTAAGATTATTTCTTCCACTAAACTTAAAATGATTGATCAGCAGGATTCTACCTGAACGCAATCTTGTAATATGGAATCTCGAACAGGGACCACCATAGCCAGTGTCAAAATCTTTACTCCAGCTTCTTCCTCCATCATAAGAATTCGATGCGCCAATCCCATACTTTGTCCTAACAAACATTCTTAGGCTTCCATCCTTCATCTCCAAGATCATATGTTCATCATAATGCCGGTCTTTCACGTCTGCAAAGCCAAGCTTCTGAAAGGTTTTCCCGCAATCATTGGTAGCATAAACAAAGGAGCCTTTTTCCGTAATTTTAGTATCATATTCTTCTGATAATACTCTTATACCATCATTCCATACAGCAATCGGGAACAACCATTCACCAGATTTCACCACTATAGGTTTATTCATCATTACATTATGGCCTACCAGAAATTCTTCTCCCCAAACCAGCTCCTCTGCATCAGGATCTCGGCAAACAGATGCATATAAACCATCGTCCGGACACTTTGCCCATGTCAGCCAAAGTTCTCCCAATGAATCTATCCAAAGGCATGGGTCATAGCATCTTCCATTATCTTCTTTTACAATAACAATCGGTTCCGAGAAATGATTCCCTCCGTCATCCGACTTAATTACGATCACATAATTTCCTATTTCTTCCTTGACTCCACCTGAATAGAAAGTAAGGAAAATCCTTCCTCGTTTTGTCACCTCAATGCTTGGGATTCCTTGCCATAGGCGTTTTGAAGCCCTGTATTTTTGTAATTCCTTTGTTTCCGTATACAACATAATCGTTTCCTCCAACAGACTTATATCCATGTTTTCTGCATCTTCTTTAAAAATACAGGAGCTGTTATATCAACGGAACAACGGACAATGCAGCCCCTCTTTTTTCATTTTCTAAATATACAGTATATATAATATATAATTTATGATCTGCTTCATAGGCGCATGGGTAACACCACGCTTTTCCATAACCTAATCTGTCGGAAAAGCCATTTTGTAGTATAATGCCTGTCTCAAAGGTACTTTCTTTGGGTTTGGAGAATGCGAGTACAAGTTTTTCTCTTCCCGGATACCAATTTCCTATTATATAATTTCTACCATCAGAAAGCGTGCCCGCATATATTTTTGAATCTGAAAAAGGAATATCATAGGAAAAGGCATCCGACCATGTCTCGCCATAATCCTGTGATAAATATACAAGCGGAACTTTTCGCTCGTCATCTCTCGAAAACATGGCAATTTTATTATCTTCTATGATTGCGGTAATTTCCGGATGTACCAGCTTAGAACCATCAGGTAAGTCTCCATTTTCCTGAATATATACTAATCTCCAATCATCATCTATTTTCCCGGAATCCGAAATAAGTACCGCCGGAGTATTCGGGAAGCCATCTAGTTCAGCAATACGTCCCGGCAAAAGCAATTTCCCATTTGCCATCTTATACACATTCGTATTTAGCTTAAAAGGAATCGGTTTGGACCATAAAAATTCAAAACAGTCCTTTTCCTCTTGAAATACATAAAGATCAAGAGCATGAATATGATCTGCTGATACCATTTCATTAATAAGCATATATAGTTTATCTTCGCAAATACCGTACACTGGTGGGCAGAACAAAATTTTGCCGGTTTGATCCTCCGCTATCGTTTCAATATCACTCCATGTCTTTCCACCGTCTTTTGACCTTTTTTGTCTGATTGGAGTAGGTCCGATCAGTTCTTTTTCCTCGCAATTATACCAGGCAGCAAATAGCGTTCCATGATATTCTATAATAGCTGCTTCATGCAAAAAAGCATATTTATCATCCGGGCCGGCGACTTCATATATCTCTGTTTCACTGTTATCCTTTAAGCTTATTTCTTTTTCAGCCATATTCAGATGTCCTAACATATTATATAGTTGTTTATCTTCCTTTGAAAAAAAATCAAACATTTTGTTCCTCCCTTTCCATATCATTCTTTTCATTTAGGATCAACTATAGTATAATCTGCTATTATGTTCTGACTCTACTTGAAACTCGACCTTCACTTATGATTTTTATACAAAAAGACCTGATCCTCAAAGATCAGGTCTTTCCATCCCACCGTTTTTTCGATATTCATTTGGTGAAATTCCTACTTCTCTTTTAAACATTGCAGAAAAATTAGACATATTTTCATAGCCGCACCGGGATGCAATCTCACATACGGAAATCTTTGGGTTTAACAGCAATCCTTTTGCCATATTTACCTGTTCCCTTAAAATATAGCGATTTACCGAACATCCCATTTCCTTTTTAAATCGTCTATCCAGGTAATCCGGATTTAAATACAGTGCTGAAGCAACTTTTATCCTATTCAGTTCCTCATCGAGATGGGTCTGTATATAATAAATCGTTTGTTCCCTGATCCCACTTAAGTTCGATACATCCTGCATGATCCTGGAAACAGCTCCCATAGTTTCCTCAATCCATGCATCCATTTCCTCCAGTGAACCAATTGCTGTTACTCTGTTACATCCATTTTCTCTATCATATAAAAATTGATGTGCCTGAATTCCATTTTCCTGAAGTGTCGAATAGAACAACTGTTCCAAATCATACTGAAGCATTTGAAGTGCTCTCCTATTTAACTTTGCCTCATTGTCTTTTCCCCAAAGCCATTTTCGGATTATATCTTGAAGTTCCACAGTCTTGCCATTATCAATATATGCTTTCCATAGCGTCATATCAGGCATACCAATTGCTTCACTGTTTTTAGGCATATTTATAATATCCAAAATCTGTCTTCTACTGCAAACATTATTCCATGCAAACTGTCGAAGCTTATCTACCATGGACTGTACTTCTCTCCCTGTACACACTTCTCCTATGCATATTCCAATTTTTTCGTATAATCTTTCTGTCTTAAATTGCTGTAATATCGCATCTTTTAATATTATGCCATTTCTTTCAGTGCCAGAACTCAGCCACTCGTCTGAAATAAAAACCAGGCCTGCAAATTCTTTTTGAGACAATACCGGAAGCAGAAAGTCACCAGCCACTGTTCCCAAGTCCTCTTTTACCTTCTTCCTGGTCTGCTTTATGTCTTCTTCTGCTTTGTCATTTGCATATTGATAAAATAAAATTGGGATCAGCCTTCTATCTTGCTCCTCTTTCCATTGCTTCTCCTCATATTCTTCACACTCCCTGTTCGGATCATCACGTAGTCCTCTGAGCATTTCCTCCCAATATTTTTCTTTCCATACTGGTTTTAACTGGTTCCATACAATTCCTTCTTCCTGTAACTGCGCCTGATGACGCTCTCTTTCAATCTTAGTGACAAGATTTTTCATCACCTTAATAATATCATCTTCCATGACCGGTTTAAGCAGATAATCATAACATCCGTATCGCAAGGCAGTTCTGACATAAATAAACTCCGCATGGCTTGTCAACATGACGATTTCTAAATCCGGAAAATTTTCCTTTGCCTTTTTTGATAATTCCAATCCATCTGTCTGAGGCATTTCAATATCGCAGATCATAATATCAATTTTTTTCTCATTTAAAATTCGAACAGCGCTAACTGCATTTGTAGCAGAATAAATCTCCGTAATACCCAGCATCCCCCAGTCCGTTACTGTAACTACTTCTTCTACCACCAGATATTCATCATCTACAATAAGTAAGTTCATAGCTGATCTCCATTCCAACATCTTTTTCTAGTTATCTTATAGTTTCCCTTTTGTTCATTTTGGTACATTTATGACAACGCTAACTCCTCCACTGTCCCGATTTGTAACCTTGACACTGGCAGCCTCTCCATAATGCATGTGCATTCTATCTACTATATTTTTTATTCCAATATGCTCCCTATCGTTTTTCACAATTTTCTCATTTTGGTTTATTTTTTTAAGAATGTTCTCCTCAATTCCTTCTCCATTATCCTGAATTTCAATTTTTATATTGTCTCCCTCTACTTTGGCTGAAACGACAATCATCAAATCATTCGAGAAATCCGTGGAATATTTGATTGCATTTTCCACAAAAGTTAATACACACATAGCCGGCACCATGCTGATTTCTGCTTCCGGCTCTATTTCACACTGAAGATGCATAGCACCCGCAAAACGAAACTTTTGAATCGCCATATAGTTTAACATAAAATTGATTTCCTCCTTCAGAGGAACCATTTCTCCTTGACGAGCAAACACACTTTTAAAATAATTTATCAGATATGTTAGAAGAATATTTACCTGATTGTTATCTTTTCTTTTATTCAACATATAAATAGTATTTAAAGCATTTAAAAAGAAATGAGGGTTAATCTGAAGCATTAAATATTGTTTATACAGCTCAGACTGCTTTTTTTCTTTCTCATAAACATCAATTTTCAGAATTTTAATTTTTTCCATCATATTGTTAAAGTTTTTACTGACAATATGATACTCTTCCCAGTTGTCAAACTCCGGCATTTTAAGATCTATTCCTTCTTCATCCACCTTTTGCATTACTGATACAATCCTTTTTACCGGATTTGTAAACCAGTGATACATGGAAATATAAAGAGCAAAAAGCAGTATGATCAAAATCACAGCAAAAACCATACTGAAGTTTAATAACGGTCTGATTTCTTCAAATAGCTTTTCTGAAGGAATTACAATTCTTACACCCACATCTGTTTCTTGAATTGGCAGTTCTATTTTTAGATCTTTCCCTGACTCGTTGTCTAAAATCATTGTGCCAATTTTATAGTAAGAAACATAATAATCACTTAGTTGTACAGCTTGCATTGTTTCAATCAGTCGATTAAGGCTCACTGCACAGCCAATCCCCACACCATCCTTTGATACAACTCTGATTAAATATTGATAACCTTCTGCATCAAACAGCTCCCATTTTTCTGTAGGTTCTCTACTCTCCAATAACCTTTTCAACTGTTCTCTGATATTCTGACTTTGTATTTTTGCTTTCTTTTTTGCAGATTCCACCATCATGATATCTGCATATTTGTCTTGAAATATAAAAAAGTAATCAGCAGAACTATAAACAAGAATATCCTCATTCAATTGATTATACAGCCGCTGTCTTGACAAATTGTTCATAGATTCTTTATCCTCTTCACAATTAGTCATACCATAATAATCCGCCGTTTCGCTTATTCTAAGAAGATAGTCCGAAACATTGCTCAAATTATTTTCTACATCGCGTGTATAGTACTCCCCCATAGAATGATAAGTCTTTTTTGCCTGTTTCCAAGTCGTACGAGCTGCACTGATGCAACTACATAAAAGCATTATTATCATGCAAAAAATAATTACAGATATAAGACTATTCATGCAAATTACAACAGATTTTTTCATTTTGCTTAACATGATTTCGCCTTTCTTAAGAGCACCAACCGTTGTGACACCAGCACCGTATATATATTTCTATCTAATATAGTATCATATTCTTGTGTAACTTCCGCTTGAATATCGACTTTTGATACCTAATTTTCGACTTCTTTTACCTGATTATCGACTTCTTTACAATATTATCTTCTTTTTCATTTATTATTTCGAGCTCATGATACCACGACGCAAAAGAAGCCGCCAGTCTCTGTTTTCACATAACTGGCGGCTTCCTCTTGATATCTTATATTCTCTTACAGAAATTCTTTGACAGACTTGTAAACGCCCTTGGCATCCAGACCGTACTTCTCTACCAGAGCAGCAGCGGAACCGGACTCACCGAAGACATCCTGCATGCCGACCTTCTTCACAGGCACGGGATGATTTGCGCACAGACAGTCGCAGACAGCGCTTCCCAGTCCACCAATCACGGAATGCTCTTCCACGGTCACTACCTTGCCGGTCTTCTTGGCGCTGTTAATGATGATCTCCTCGTCCAGAGGCTTGATGGTACAGATATTTACAACCTCTGCACTGATGCCTTCCTCTTCCAGCATCTTTGCTGCACCCAGAGCGGAATCTACGCAGATACCAGTGGCTACGATGGTGACATCCTTACCTTCACGGACTACGGTTCCCTTACCGATCTCGAAATGATAACCGGGATGATCATTGATCACGGGTACTGCAGCACGTCCGAAACGAATATATACAGGTCCTTCATATTCCAGAGCGGCACGAACAGCGGCTCTTGCTTCCACATCATCGGAAGGGCACATTACTACCATGCCGGGAATGGTACGCATCAGAGCGATATCCTCGTTACACTGGTGGGTAGCGCCGTCCTCACCTACGGTGATACCTGCATGGGTCGCACCGATCTTGACATTCAGATGAGGGTAACCGATAGAGTTCCGTACCTGTTCAAAGGCACGTCCTGCTGCGAACATTGCAAAAGAGCTTACGAAGGGAATCTTACCTACCAGAGACAGTCCTGCAGCCACACCCATCATGTTGGACTCTGCGATACCGCAGTCGATGTGGCGGTCGGGATATGCCTTACGGAAGATTCCGGTCTTGGTAGCTGCTGCCAGGTCGGCATCCAATACGACCAGATTGGGGAATTCTTCTGCCAGCTCCTTCAGGGAGTTACCATAGCTTTCTCTGGTTGCGATTTTTTTCACGGTATTCTCTGCCATTACTGCTCACCTGCTTTCTCTAATTCTTTTTCGATCTTATCAAGGTCTGCCATTGCCACTGCATACTCCTCATCGTTGGGAGCCTTGCCGTGCCAGTCCACACTGTTCTCCATGAAGGAAACGCCCTTACCCTTCAGGCTATGGAATACGATACAGGTGGGCATGCCCTTGGTCTCTCTTGCTTCCTTGAATGCTGCACGGATCGCATCAAAGTCATGAGCATCTGCATTGATTACATGGAAATTGAATGCCTCGAACTTCTTATCGATAGGATAAGGAGAGCATACCTGGTCGATAGGTCCATCGATCTGCAGATTATTGTTATCTACCATAACACAGAGGTTGTCCAGCTTACGGAAGCCTGCGAACATGGCTGCCTCCCATACCTGACCTTCCTCGATCTCACCGTCACCCAGCAGTGTGTATACACGGAAATCACGATTCTCCATCTTTGCACCCAGTGCCATACCTACTGCTGCGGAAATGCCCTGTCCCAGGGATCCGGAAGACATATCCACGCCGGGGATATGGATGCAGGGATGACCCTGCAGATAGGAACCCAGGTGACGCAGAGTAGGCAGATCCTCTACCGGGAAATATCCTCTGTAAGCCAGTGCGGAATAGAGTCCGGGAGCTGTATGACCCTTGGACAGTACGAATCTGTCACGCTCCTCCATATCGGGATTCTGTGGGTCAATGTTCATCTCCTCAAAATATAAAAATGTAAAAATATCTGCGGCTGACAGGGATCCACCGGGATGTCCCGCTTTCGCACCATGAACTGCGGTCACAATGCCCTTGCGGACATCATTGGCACGCTTTTGCAGTTCTAAATTCTTCATTGTCTCCTCCATTCCGCCATATTGGCTTGTCTGTTGCGATTTACGTTGTTATACTAGCATACTTACGAATGCTAGTCTAGTAAAAGAATTGCTCTTCTACCGTAAAATATTGCGGTGGCAAATTCCAGCATACAGTTCAGACCTCCATTCATAAATTTGTTCGTTCCACTCACAAATTCATTTCATGGAGGTGCGCTCCGCTAATAGAATTTGTCATATAGTGCTCTGTGTGCAAGCACCCTCGCACTATAAGCCAAATTCTATTTCTGAACTGTTTGGCCATAGTATGCATTCTTTCCATGCTTGCGATTATAGTGCTTATCCTGCAGCTCCTGCGGTGCCGGCTGAATTCTGGGGTTGATCGTCTCTGCACGATAAGCCATTTTTGCCACCTCTTCCAGTACTACCGCATTGTGGACAGCCTCTCTGGCATCCTTGCCCCAGGCAAAAGGCCCATGGTTCTTGCACAGAACGGCAGGCACTGCTTTCGGGTCCTTGCCCAGACGTTTGAACTCGTTGACAATCAAGTGTCCGGTATTTTCCTCGTAAGCGTCCTCGATTTCTTCCTTTGTCAGGCAGCGCACGCAGGGAACCGGACCGTAGATATAATCTGCATGGGTGGTTCCGTAGCAGGGAATGTCTCTTCCCGCCTGTGCCCAACTGGTAGCATAGGAAGAATGGGTATGCACGATACCGCCGATCTCCGGGAACGCCTTGTACAGCTCCAGATGAGTTGCAGTGTCGGAAGAGGGATTCAGATCCCCTTCCACCTTATTGCCGTTCAGATCCATGACTACCATCATCTCCGGTGTCAGCTTGTCATAATCCACACCACTGGGTTTGATCACGAACAGTCCATTCTCTCTGTCAATGGCGCTGACATTTCCCCAGGTGAAAGTCACCAGACCATACCGGGGCAGATCCATATTTGCTTCATATACTTTCTGTTTTAATTCCTCTAACATATACTTAATCTCATTCCTTTCCACAGCCTGCCAACTTTCCGACACATAGGTATCGTGTACTTCCGTACACTATGCAGGCTCAAATTGCATCTGAAAAATTATTTTGCCGCAACGGCTGCCTTTTCTGCGGGAAGCAGTTTCTTGTACTCTTCCAGGAAAGCATCAAATCCCTTCACATCCTCAGGATCCGGGTTCAGTGTGGTTCCGGTCTGTCCTGCGAAGATCTTGTCATTCAGATAGGAAGAAAGAGTCTCGCCGTCTTTTTTCTCCTTCATGAAAGCTGCCAGAATAGCAATACCCCAGGCACCGCCTTCACTGGCTGTATCCATAACGGTGATCGGTGCGTTCATGCCTGCTGCCATGACACGCTGTCCCACCACGGGAGTCTTGAAGAAGCCGCCATGGCCCATCAGGGAATCCACGGCTACATGCTCTTCTTTTAACAGAATGTCCATGCCAATCTTCAGGGTAGCAACTGCGCTGTACAGATGGGAACGCATGAAGTTTGCCAGTGAGAAATCCGCATCGGGAGTTCTTACCACCATGGGACGCCCTGCATCCAGTCCGGTGATGGGCTCTCCTGAGAAATAATTGTATGCTGTCACGCCGCCGCAGTCCGCAGCACCTTCCAGTGCCTTGCGGTACAGCACGCCGTACAGTTCATTCTTATCTACTTTTACGCCAAAGCTCTCTGCACATTCGCCCAGAAGATTTACCCAGGCATTCAGATCGGAGGTACAGTTGTTGCAGTGTACCATAGCTACCGGCATACCGTCGGGAGTGGTGACCATATCGATCTCTTCGTGTACTTTTTCCATAGCCTTCTCCAGTACCACCATAGCGAAAATGGAGGTTCCGGCAGAGACATTACCGGTGCGGACTGCCACACTGTTGGTGGCTACCATGCCGGTTCCCGCATCACCTTCGGGAGGACACATGGGTGCGCCGGGCTGTAAGGTTCCGGTGGAATCCAGTAATTTTGCACCTTCCGCGGTCAGAACACCGGCAGGCTCTCCGGCTACCAGTACCTTCGGCAGAATGTCACGGATCTTCCAGTCAAAATTGTGTAAGCCATCGAACTGATCCAGCATCTTCTGATCAAAATCCATAATGGTGGAATCAATGGGGAACATACCTGCTGCCTCACCGATGCCCAGCACCTTTTCTCCGGACAGCTTCCAGTGAATGTATCCTGCCAGGGTGGTGAAGAATGCGATATCCTTCACATGATCTTCTCCGCTCAAAATAGCCTGATACAGATGTGCAATGCTCCATCTCTGGGGAATGTTGAAATTAAATACCGGGATTAGCTTCTTGCAGGCTTCTTCCGTCATGGTATTTCTCCAGGTACGGAAAGGCACCAGAAGTTCTCCGGCTGCATTGAACGGCATATAGCCGTGCATCATTCCGCTGAATCCCAGAGAGCCCAGGGTGGTCAGCTTCTCACCGTATTTTGCCTCTACATCGTCTGTCAGGCTCTTGTAGCATCCTTGCAGACCTTTCCAGATATCTTCCAGGCTGTAGGTCCAGATGTTGTTCTCCAGACGGTTCTCCCAGTCGTAGGTTCCCATGGCGATGGGTGCGTGGCTCCCATCTACCAGTACCGCTTTGATTCTGGTGGAACCAAACTCAATACCGAGGGCTGTTTTTCCTGTTCTGATCGCTTCTTTTACTGCTTCGTTCATTGTGTTCTCTCCTTTTCACTTCTTTATATTTATCTCATTTTTTATTTCCGTTTTCAGTGCATTCCGCAACAGATTCCCGCTCTACGACACGGGTGTCAAATTCGTAAGTCAGGTCCTTTTTCCTGCCCGCGATCATCTGTAACAATGTCTCCGCTGCTTTTTTCCCCAGATTCTCCTTGGGGTGCGGCAGGGAAGTGATGGGCACCTCGCTGTGTCTCGCCAGATCCGAATCGTCGATGCTGATGACTGACACATCTTCCGGTACCCGGATATTGCGTTCTGTCAACATCCGAATCAACTGAAAAGCAATCTGATCATTGTATGCCAGAAGGGCGGTGCATTCCTCCACCCGATTCAGGATTCTGTCCCGGCAGTAACCAAGTTGCTTCGATTCGTCCGTGTCGATCCACACCATCCGGGAATCCGTCACAGTGAGCCCGGCCTCTTCCATGGCCTTCAGATATCCCAGATAACGCTGTCTGCCCTGACCGTCATCCAGCTTCAGGATTGCCCCGATCTTCTGATGCCCCTTGCCAATCAGATATCTTACGGCCTTGTAGGCCGCCTCCGCATCATTTAACGATACATGCGGTGCCTCCAGTTCGGGATAATAGGTATTGAAAAACAGAAGCGGTATCTTTCTGGCCATCAGGTGCCGGTACAGATCCAGGTTCGGATTCGGCAATCCGCTCTTTGTCCCCTCCATGATCACTCCGGCCACATCGTCCCGTTTCAACAGATCCTTCAGAATACTTTTCTCCCGGTCCAGCGTGTTGTTTGTGAAATAGATCTGGACAGAAAACCCGCTTTCAAATAAAGTATTCTGCATTCCCTGTAAAATTCTGGGGAAAATGTAGCTGTCCACGTAGGTAGTCACCACGGCGATGCTGTTGCGCTGTTCCAGATTCTTCCGGCGGTCAAAGCTCACATAAGTGCCACTGCCACGGATCCTCTGCACCAGCCCGTCCTCCTCCAGCGTGCCGATAGCTTTCCGCACCGTCTGCCTGCTGATATGGAACTGTTCCGACAGCTGATTCTCCGAGGGAACTTTCTCTCCCGGACCTAGTTGTCCGTCTGAGATCTGTTCCTGTATGTAATTAATGAGGTTTTGATATTTTGTCTCCATAATCACTTTCAGTATAATCAGACCACCGTACAAAGTCAATACATCTTTTACCTGTTTTAGGTACATTTGTATATAGTTGTATGGTATACAACCTTGCAGTAAGTCTATCCCGTGGAGTATTCACATATACTCTTACCAACACTCTTTTTCATCAGGTAATCATCGTGCGTAAACGTCCCCCTCTCTCCTTCCCTCAACTACTCATATGTATTAGTCTTCTCTGCGCCCTCACCGGTGCTCTGACCCTTGTAGCTTCCCATACCTCCCCGGATAGACATTTTGAGCAGTTCACCTCCCAACTTTTTCAGGAGGAAATGACTGGCAGTACCCTGAATATGCACTACACCATTGCCGATCCAAAGACCTTTGGCATCTCCGAATATGAACCTGTGCTTCCGATCTACCACTCCGGCCAGCCGGAAGACAGCAAAGAACACTGTTCCGACTTGTTGCACCGGCTTGACCGTATAGACCCTGACAGACTTTCCCCGGAAAATGCCTATACTTACCGGTTATTGCATCGCTCTCTGGAAAATGATCTGGCTCTGGCAGATTTTCCTTATTACAATGAGCCTCTGTCACCTTCCTCCGGAATGCAGTCCCAGCTTCCCGTTCTGCTGGCGGAATACACCTTCCGCACAAAACGGGATGTCACGGATTACCTGGCTCTCCTGGATCAGATAGATGACTATTTTGCCTCCCTGCTTCTCTACGAGCAGGAAAAAGCTGCCGCAGGCTTCTTTATGCCTGCCTGCTCCTCAGAAAAAGTCCGGAAGCAATGTGACACCATTGTCACAACCGAAGAACTGGCACAGGGAACCCATTTTTTACAGACTACTTTTGAAGACCGCCTGTCAGAGCTACAGAAGCAGGGACTTTTTACACCGGAGGAGACTGCCTCTCTGATTGAGACCAACGAACACCTGCTTGCCACGGTGGTGCAGCCCGCCTATGCCGCCCTGTCCGAAGGGCTTCTTTCTCTGGAAACTTCCACCAATGCCGATTCCACTGCATCCGAAACAACTGCCAATGCTGCTTCGGGCGAAAACAACAGTGCCCACAATGGGCTCCCGAAAGGGCTCGCCCTGTTGCCGGACGGAAAGACCTACTATCTCCATCTGCTGTTTTCCGAGACCGGTTCCTCCCGTTCCGAAAAAGAACTGGTGCAGATGCTGCTTGTGCAATTTCAGAAAGAGCAATCTGCGATCCGCAATCTGGCTTCCCAGTCCCCTTCCCTGATTACACTGCTTTCTGAAGAAAATACGGCAGTTTTCCCTCTGGCAGAACCGGAAGAAATGCTCTCGGATCTACAGGCTCGTATGAAAAATGACTTTCCTGTCAGCAGTCCCGTTCCCACCGTCACTGTCAAAGATGTGGTCCCCAGTCTGGAGCCCTATAGTGCACCGGCCTTTTACCTAACCACGCCTCTGGGAGATTCCGACAATAATGTCATATATATAAACCGCCGGAACTCCCCTCAGGGACTGGAGCTCTACACCACACTGGCTCATGAAGGATTCCCGGGACATCTCTACCAGACCGTGTACAGTAACCGCACCTTTTCCAACAGAGACAGGAATCCCGCCAGGAAACTCATCTGGTACGGCGGTTATCTCGAAGGCTGGGCACTGTATGTGGAATTTCTTTCCTATGATTATGCGGCCACTCTGTTGGAACAGGCCGGACAGTCGGATGCCGCACAGTCGGCCCGGCTGGAGAAGCATACCCGCAGCTTGCAGTTGTGCATGTACACTCTGTTGGACCTCCTGATCCACGGAGAGGGCGCCGGATACGATCAGGTGGCAGAGGTTCTTGGGAAATTCGGTATTGATTCTCCCGGGACCTGCGAAGCAATCTACACTTATATCGCAGAAGAGCCCTGTAATTATCCGAAATATTACATCGGTTATCTGGAGATTCTGCAGCTGCAGGACACCGCCAGAAGTCACTGGAAAGATGCTTACTCCGACCTTAGATTCCATACCTTTTATCTGGAACAGGGAACTTCTGATTTTTCCTCACTGGAAGACCTGCTTTTAATGACAAATTAACGTTTTTGTGATAGGATAAAGTGTACGGATCATCAGGTTGGAGGAACCCATGACACAGTTTACAAGCAAGGCTATCGAAGAATCCTTTATCCGGTTGTTGAATGAACGGCCGCTGGATAAGATCACTATAAAAGACATCGTGGATGACTGCGGCATCAGCCGCAACACTTTTTACTATCATTTTCAGGATATCACCGCTCTGCTGGAACACATTCTGAATGCAGATGTGGAGCGGGTACTGTCACAGCATCTGGATATGGACTCCTGGGAGGACGGCTTTATCTCCGCTGCCCGGTTCGCTCTGGAGAATAAGCGTCTAGTCTACCATATTTACAATTCCGTCAGCAGAGAACGGGTGGAGCGCTACCTTTACAGTATCGCCGGAGAGGTCATGCGACTGTATGTATCCAGGATCACGGAACAGGTGGAACATGCGGCTCATAAAAAAGTATTTCCCGAAGATCAGAAAATGGTGGTAGATTTTTACAAATTTGCCCTGGTTGGCATGATTTTAGACTGGCTGAACACCGGAATGAAGAAAGATCCGGAGGGACTGATCCGGCGTGTCGGCGAGATTTTCCACGGAAATATCGAAGCAGCCCTGACCCGTGTGTCCCGTTAATTTGGACATTTGTCCATGTTTGCACATATTTTGGATTATTTAAGAGCAATGCGCAATTTTTGTGCATTGCCTTTTTTTGTCCGTTTTCAAGACTGGATTCCTTGCATACAATACCAATTGAGAAAGAATCGACAACGAAAGGAGCCCTGTTTTATGAAATTTGGTAAATGGGTCGTAAAATGCCGTATTCCTATTCTGATACTGGCAGTTGCACTACTGGTCCCTTCCCTGATCGGTATGATCATGACGCGGATCAATTACGATATGCTGACTTACCTGCCCGGTGATATTGACACGGTAGTGGGTCAGGATATTCTGATGGATGAATTTGGAAAAGGAGCCTTTTCCTTCGTTATTATCGAGGGAATGGATCCCAAGGATGTCTCCTCCCTTCGGGAAGATATTTCCCATGTAGATCATGTGGACACCGTTCTTTGGTATGACGATTTCGCAGATGTTTCCGTTCCCATGGAAATACTTCCTTCCAAACTATATGACGCTTTCAATTCCGGTGACAGCACCATGCTAGCGATCTTCTTCGATACCTCCACCTCCTCCGACGATACTATGGAGGCGATCACAGCGATCCGCAGCATTGCCGGCAAGCAGTGTTTTGTCTCCGGTATGTCCGCCATGGTCACCGACCTGAAGGATCTGTGCGAAAAAGAGGAACCGATTTATGTAGGTATTGCCGTTGCACTGGCCTGCGTAGCCATGATGATCTTCATGGACAACTGGATCACACCGTTTGTTTTCCTGATGAGTATCGGTATGGCAATCCTCTTAAATATGGGTACCAACTATTTCCTCGGAGAGATCTCTTACCTGACCAAAGCACTGTCCGCTGTCCTGCAGCTGGCTGTAACCATGGACTACTCTATTTTCCTCTGGCACAGCTACGAAGAACAGAAGAGTATGTATGAGGATAACAAGGAAGCCATGGCTGTAGCCATCAACAACACTCTGACCTCCGTGGTCGGAAGTTCCATCACCACGGTAGCCGGATTTATCGCTCTGTGCTTTATGAGCTATACCTTAGGTCTGGATCTTGGTATTGTCATGGCCAAGGGTGTCATCCTGGGTGTCATCGGTTGTGTCACAACGCTTCCTTCCATGATCCTGGTACTGGATAAGTTATTACAGAAGACCAGTCACAAATCCCTGCTGCCGGATATGGGAAAAGTTGCTTCAGGTATCACCAAAGTATTCCCGGTATTCCTGATCCTGTTCCTGGGGCTGGTACTTCCTTCTTATCTGTCTTATAAGGCAACCAACAATGAAGTGTATTACGATCTCGGTGAAACCCTTCCCGAAGATATGGCCTACGTGGTAGCCAACAGCAAATTGCAGGAAGACTTCGGTGTAGGTGCCACCCATATGGTACTGGTAAGCACCGATGTATCTGACACTGACGTACGTGCCATGATCCACGAGATGGAAAACGTCGAGGGTATCAAATATGCTCTGGGTCTGGAATCCGTAGTGGGCCCCCTGGTACCAGAGGAAATGCTTCCGGAATCCGTAAAAGAAGTATTAAAGAGTGATGACTGGGAACTCCTTCTGGTGAACTCCGAATATAAGACCGCTACCGATGAGGTAAATGCCCAGATCAATGAGCTGAATACTATTTTGAAAAAATACGATTCCAAGGGCATGCTGATCGGTGAAGCTCCCTGTACCAAGGATCTGATCGAGACCACCGACGAGGACTTCAAAGTTGTAAATACCGTCTCTATCGTAGCGATCTTCGTGATCATTGCTCTGGTAGAAAAAAGTATTACCCTGCCGCTGATCCTGGTAGCTGTTATCGAGTTGTCCATCTTCATCAATCTGGGCCTTGCTCACCTGACAGGAACGTCACTTCCTTTCATTGCCCCGATCTGTATCAGTACGATTCAGCTGGGTGCTACTGTGGACTACGCTATTCTGATGACCACAAGATACAAGCAGGAACGCTACGAAGGCAGGGACAAACGTGAAGCTGTCACCAACGCCCTGAAGGTATCCATTCCTTCCATTATCGTCAGCGCCATGGGACTGTTCTCCGCCACCTTCGGTGTTGCCCTGTATTCCGACGTGGACATTATCAGTTCCCTCTGTGATCTGATGGCAAGAGGCGCTATTGTAAGTATGTTTGCTGTTATCCTGTTCCTGCCGGCCATGTTCATGCTGTTCGACAAGATGATCTGTGTCACCAGCATCGGCTTCCGGAACAAGAATGCAGAACCCTCCAATACATTGAAAGAAAGGACGGCATAAGATTATGATCAATTTGAAAAAACAAGCCTGGAGAACCGGGGCTCTGTGCCTCGCCGGTGTGGTAGCCTTAAGTGTTACCGGTGTCTCCGTATATGCAAAAACTTCCGAAAAGAAAGAGACCGAGGTCAAGGAGCAGATCCGGGATGCCGTAGATGACATCTGGAAATCCGAAGATACCTCCGCAGCCTCCATTGATGAGACCGTCTATGTGATCCTGAATGCAGACGGAACCCAGCAGAAGATCTACGTCAGCGACTGGCTGAAGAATCAGGGAGAAAAAGATTCCTACACCCAGAGCAATCCCGATAAGGAGGCTCCCATTTCCCTGAAAGTTACTTATACGTTGGACGGCAAGGAGATCTCCCCCTCAGATCTGAACGGCCAGAGCGGTCATGTAGTGATCCGCTATGATTACACGAACGAATTATATGAGACCCGTGAGATTGCCGGAAAAGAGGAAAAGATTTATGTTCCTTTTGCGGTAATGACCGGTATGATCCTGGATAATGACAATTTCAGCAATATTAAGGTGTCCTCAGGTAAGGTCATCAACGACGGCAGCCACAGCGTTGTCACCGGTATCGTCTTCCCCGGACTGGGTACGAACCTGGATATGGAAGAGGATTTCGACGATTATCTGGAGATTGAGGCCGATGCAACGGATTTCACCATGAATGAATCCTACTGCATCGCCACCAATTCCGTCTTCTCCCGTCTAGATTTCAGTAATGTGGATGATCTCGATGACCTGACAGAGGCAATGGATGATCTGGCGGATGCTACCAACAAACTGTTGGACGGGACTTCCGATCTTTATGATGGTGTCACAGAGCTTTATGACAAATCCGGTGACTTGCAGGATGGTGTAAAAGAACTGTCCGATGGTTCCAACGACCTCCGGGATGGCGCTTACAAAGTAGCTGACGGTACTGTCACTTTAAGAGGCGGTGTCGGTTCTCTGCGGAGCGGCATCGGTACACTGCAGGAGGGCACCAAGACCCTGTTAGCAGGTACACGGAGCCTGCAGTCCGGTACTAATGATCTGAAGAATGGTCTCGGTCAGCTGACTGCACAGAATGATACTTTGAACGGCGCTGCCGGCCAGGTATTCGATACTTTGTTGAAAACTGCAGCTTCCCAGTTAACGGCTGCCGGTCTCACGCTTCCGGAAGAATTGACAATATCTAATTATGCGACCATATTAAATACTCTGTATCAGCAAATGGAGCCTCTCTCGGATGCTGACGTTGCTCTGGGATATGTCCTCCAGCAGGCCGGACTGACAATTGAAAAATATCAGGGTATGATTCAGGCATCCCAGAGCGTATCCTCAGGTGATGCCGCACTTCAGGCAAATTTGAAAACCATTCAGGATAAAGCCACAAGTCTTTCACAAGCTGCCGGCAGCATTGCTGCCTTGAAAGCTTCTCTGGATGGCTATAATCAGTTCTACACCGGTCTCCAGACTTACACCGCCGGTGTAGCATCCGCAAGTGCCGGTGCTTCCAAACTGGCTGACGGTTCCGCCCAGGTCGTTGCCGGTGCTTCCCAGTTAAAGGATGGCGCTGACAAACTGGCAGACGGAAGTAAAGAGCTGTATGATGGTGCTGATACTTTAGTAGAAGGTGCCAGAGATCTGGCCTCCGGCAGCGGCAAACTGGCTAACGGCGTAAACGAGCTTTCCGATGGAAGCGATAAGCTGATCGATGGTATCAGTCAGCTGAAGGATGGTTCCAAGGAATTAAAGGACGGCATGATCGAATACAATGACGAAGCCATCAGCAAACTGACTGATATGGATACCGATGAACTTCAGGAAGTGATCGATCGTATGAAAGCTACCTCTTCCGTATCCGAAAATTACAACTCCTTCACCGGAGACAATAACGGTATGGACAGCAGTGTGAAATTTATCTACAAGATCAACGCTGTAAAATAAAACATCACAAGCACGTAACTTGACAAAGCCCCTCTCCTTTTCTATACTTGCAAAAGGAGAGGGGCTTTTCACTTCCTATATTCCGCTTCCGATAACAGAAAGGCATACAAATTCCCATGGAACAACTATTATTCAGTCTCAATGCAACGATTCCCGTATTCCTGGTCATGGTGATCGGTTATGTTTTACAGCAGCTGCATGTTACCAACGACTCTTTTGTCAAAACCCTGAATTCATTCAATTATAAAATCACCCTGCCCGTACTTTTGTTCAAGGACATGTCCACTGCAGATTTTTACAGTGTATGGGATACCGGTTACGTGCTGTTCTGCTTCTTCGTGACCCTGTTCTGCATCGTCATCACCTGGGTCGTGGCAGGCATTTTTTATAAGAACAAATCCCGCCTGGGAGAGCTTGTCCAGGCAAGCTATCGAAGCAGTGCCGCTGTCCTGGGTATCGCCTTTATACAGAACATCTACGGAAACTCCGGCATGGCTCCCCTGATGATCGTAGGTACGGTTCCCCTGTACAATATCGCTGCCGTACTGATCCTGTCCTTCACCGGACCGGACGCGAAGGGCTTCGATAAAGAATCCCTGCTGAAATCCTTAAAAGGGATCATCACGAATCCGATCATTATCAGTATCGCCCTGGGTATGTTGTCCAGCGCCTGCCGGATCAGTTATCCCGTGATCATCTCGAAGACCATCAGCAATATCGCCGTGTTGGCAACCCCATTGGCCCTGATCGGCCTCGGTGCCGGATTCGAGGGTAAAAAAGCCTTAAAGCTTTTAGCCCCCACCGGAGTGGCAACCGTGTTAAAGCTGGTAATATGGCCAGCTCTGTTTCTGCCACTGGCCGTGTATTTCGGCTTCACCGGAGAAAAACTGGTGGCGATCCTCATTATGCTGGGCTCTCCCACCACTGTAAGCTGTTATATCATGGCGAAAAACATGAACCACGAAGGAACTTTGACTTCCAGTGTGGTCGTAGCCACCACTTTTTTAAGTTCCATCACCCTGACGGTGTTCTTGTTCATTTTGCGAAGCTTGCAGTTGATTTAGTTATATGATGCCCACGAATTGTTCCGTGCTGCGCACTCTCACAATTCTACCCAATATTCGCATATCGTGGGATTATCATCCCATTTTTCCCGCAAGGAAAATACTTGCCACTGTTCCCGCTAACGTTGCCAGCAATGCCCCCGGCAGCGTGTAGCGGGTTTTTGTTACTTTTGCTGCCAGAAAATACACGCTCATGGTGTAAAAAATAGTCTCGGTACAGCTCATGAGGATCGAAGTCAGCATCCCGGCATAAGAATCCGGCCCACAGGTCTTAAAAATATCCAGTACCAGCCCGGTTGCCGCAGAGGAAGAGAACATTTTCACAATGAGGAGCGGTATCAGCTGTGCCGGAAGTCCCACCGCCTGTGTGGCAGGTCCGATCAGATGCCCCAGCAGGTCAAAAAAGCCGGAGGTCCTGAGAATCCCCACTGCCATCATCAATCCTACCAGTGTCGGAAGGATCTCCACAACGATGCGCAGGCCCTCTTTGGCCCCTTTCAAAAAAGTCTCATAGACCTTCACCCCCGAGACCATCCCATAACCCACGATCCAGAAAATCACCATGGGAATCATAATATCTGACATGTGTGTCAATGTGTTCATCATGATCCTCACCTGTCCTTCCATTTACAGTAAATGATGGCAATGATCGTACTGAACAGTGTGGCCACCAGCGCCGGAGCAATGATCACCGCCGGATTGGCGCTGCCGTACTGGCTGCGATAGGCGATCATATTGACCGGGATCAGCTGTAAGGATGAAATATTCAGAATCAGGAAGGTGCACATTTCGTTGCTGGCTGCCGTGGCCTCTGCTCCATACCGCCGATCCTCCGATCCCTGTCGTCCCTTCTCCGTCCCCTGCCCTGCCACTGGTCGTAACTGCCTGTTCACAGGCTGCATCCTCTGCTGCTCTATCCGTCGCTGTTCTGCCCTCTGTTTCTCCAGCTCCGCCAGCTGCTCCATGGCCTTTAATCCAGCCGGCGTGCAGGCCCAGCCAAGCCCCAGGACATTAGCAATGAGATTCGTGGTTATGTATTCCCCTGCCGGGTGATCCTCCGGGAGCCTGGGGAACATGAATTTCAGAAAGGGGCGAATCCCTTTTGTCATTTTCGCGATCATTCCAGACTCCTGCGCGATCTCCATCAGTCCCATCCACAATGCCATGACCCCCGCCATTGTGATGCAGAGGCTCACGGCCTCTCTGGCACTGTCTAACGCGCCTCCCGTCAGTGCGCTCATCTGCCCGGTACAGACACCATAGATCACGCCTAACAGGATCATTCCTGCCCAGATATAGTTAAGCATCTCATAAACCGCCTGCTATTCCTTCGTTTCACTATATGCGGGCAGCGGTATGTCCTATGCGGCACAGGTCACCTTTGCACGTTGCTCCCGACGGGATGTCACATGCAAAATGAGCCTTGCGGGCAGTGCTCCCTGCCAGATTCAACGCTTCTTATCAGGTGCACTAAAATAAACCTCCCGGGAATAAATTCTCCGGGAGATTTACTCTAAACTACATTTATAAGTTATATTTATTACCTTCGGATCTACAGAGTTCCCTGTGTGAACAGGCTTCTCACATGTGCCACTTCTTCTGCGGTGGCTTTCTCCGCCGGCACATAATAAGACTTCTCTCTGGCGATCTGGTACAGTTCCTCCTGGGACTGCTCACAGGCCGTACGGAACTGCTTCAGTGTCTGTTTTAACTCCTTATTCTCCGACTGGGCGATCATTCCCGCATAACGGGTCAGCTCGCCGTTGATTCCGGCCAGAGTATCTGCTACCATTGTCTTTTCCTGCATTCTGCTGCCTCCTTACTGCAAAAACTTCATAAGCTGCTGTTTGTTCTCCATCGCGCTGCGAGCACCCTTTTCAAAAAACTGTTTTACCTTCGGGTCCTCCGCTTCCTTGGCGTACTCCTGCATTTTGCAATGGGTCGTGTCAAAACCGCCGATCAGATGGCGCAGATTCTGCAGATCTAATTCTGAAATATCACTCATGCTGTTAACCTCCTTTTTCTTATTTGCGAGGTTAGTATGCGCAGGATATTTTTTTCTATACTAGATAAAGTTTGCAAAAATAGATACCGAAATCACGGTCAAAATACCGCAGACCACGATGGACAGACTGCTCATGGCGCCTTCGATCTCACCCAGTTCCATGGCTTTTGCAGTTCCCAGCGCATGAGCACTGGTACCGATGGCAAGACCTTTGGCAATAGGATCCTCGATCTTACACAGGCGGCAGATCGTATCTGCCAGAATATTACCTAAGATTCCGGTGACAATGATGACAACTACGGTAATGGTCACGATCCCACCCATTTTTTCAGAAATCCCCATACCGATAGCCGTGGTAATGGACTTCGGCAGAAGCGTTACATACTGCTCATGATTCAGACCGAACATCAGGCTTAAAGCAAAAACGCTCACCATGGCAGTCAGCACGCCGGCGATGATTCCGCCGAAAATGGCCTTGGGATAAGTCTTTAACAGCTCCAGCTGACGATACAGAGGCACTGCCAGGCTGACCGTTGCCGGAGTCAGGAAAATACTGATATATTGCGCACCGTTTGCATAGGTCTCATAATCTATATGGAACAATAACAATACTGCCACGATCAGGATTACGGAGATCAGTAAGGGATTGGCAATGGCTTTTCCAGTCTTCTGTTTGATCCACAGACCGATCTCGTATGTGACCAGTGTAATGGCAATGCCAAAAAATATGGACTGACTCAATATTTCATTCATTTATCTGTCCTCCTTATCATCTGCGGCAGCTTTGGTTCCGACCATCTGCATGGCTGCGGCACCTTTGTTTTTCTGCCCCCGGATAATATGCTGGCATACCCGGCCTGTCACGATCATGATCAGTACCGTGGATACCACCGTGATCACGCAGATGGGAAGCAACATCTCTTTTAAAGCATCCACACTTGCCATGATTCCCACGGTAGCGGGCACGAACATAATGGACATGGCATCCACGAGGAAATCCGCTGCGGTCTCCACCTTTTCCAGTGGGATCAGCTTCGTGATCAGCCCCACCAGCATGATCACCAGACCATAAACGCTGGCTGCGATGGGAAGTGGGATCAGGATCTCCAGAAGCTCTGCCAGAAAGGAGATTCCCAGGATAATCGAAAATTGTTTCACATATTTCATGATATTGTCACCCTACCTGTTAACTTTAGTATTTCATTTCTTTGATGTCGGGGTCAAAAGCCCCCGACTTTGATGCCTACGGATTGCTCCGTGCTACGCACTCCCACGTCTCCGCTCCGCTTCGGTCCGTGCTAGACATGTGCCACTGGCACATAGCACCCTACCCAATATTCGCATATCGTGGGATTATCATCCCACTTTTATGCTCATATCAGGGCGGGTCCTAAGGTCTTTCACCCACCTATGAGCAAGCTCATGTGGGCTTAGACCTTTTGGCCCTGGCATCATCATTATATTGCACACAAACAAAAGAAGCTGCGCACTATTTTTCAGCACGCAACTTCGTATTATACTACTCGGTTTTTACTTTCACAATCAGCATTCTCTACCATTTGAGTAGACTTTTTGACCTTGCTTTCGTGAATTTTTACCTTACATCTGGTGTCTTACCACCGCATATTCGTCATCCAGTCGGAAGTAGGGACATTCCTGCTGTGTTCCGGATAAAAAGCGGTACATTTCATCTTCATCCAGATTCACCATGCAGCAATAGCATTCATAGTCTTCGTCATATTCATAATTGACACAAGCGTCACAATTAGTCATTTTCCCTCTCTCCGCATATGCCTTTCATGGATGTATCCTACACTATCCTCATATGCTTTTGTCTGTTTTGCTTCGGTTTCATTATGGTATTTTCACTGTTTCATGAGTTGCCATGCAAGTACTGATAGATTTCCCGTTTTCCGACACCCCTGTCTTTTGCCACCTGCTTCATGGCGGATTTATTATCCATGCCCTGCTCTTCGTAATAAGCCATATGTTCTTCAATGCTCATGGATTCCCAGGATGCGATCTCTTCCTGTCGTTTCTCTTTCGGACTTTTCCCTTCCACTACCAGGACATATTCCCCGCGGGGCTCCTCTGTCTTGTAGTAATCCAACGCCTTTTCCAAAGTGGTGGGGAATACGGTCTCGAACTTCTTGGTCAGTTCACGGCACAACGTGATCCGCCGCTCCCCCAGTGCCGCATACAGTTCCTCCAGTGTCCGGATCAGATGATGGGGAGCTTCATAGAGGATCATGGTACGGCTCTCGGTCTTCAGTTCCTCCAGGATCATTTTCTTTTCCTTTTTATCTGCAGGCAGAAATCCTTCAAAGCAAAACCTTCTCGTACTGAGTCCCGACAAAGTCAGCGCCGTAATGCATGCTGCCGGACCCGGCAGAGAAGTGACGGGAACGCTCTGCTCCTGGCACATCCGCACCAGTACTTCACCGGGATCGGAGATCGCCGGGGTACCGGCATCAGTGATCAACGCAATGTTCTGTCCGTTTAACAGCTGTCCTACCAGCTGGTGCGCTTTTTCTACTTTATTGTACTCGTGGTAACTGGTCATAGGTGTGTGGATGTCGAAATGATTCAGCAGCTTGATACTGTTACGGGTATCCTCCGCCGCGATCACATCCACCGTCTGCAGGGTCTCCACCACCCGCGGTGTCATATCACCCAGATTTCCGATAGGCGTCGCACACAAATATAAAGTTCCGGGCATGAGCTCCTGCCTCCTTTCCAAATCACTTTCCCTTTTTAATATCCATATATATCATATATTTCCGGCATATATACTCCCGGCGCCTGGTACACGATCAGTGGCTTTTCCACGGTCATGCGTGATCTGCCGCCTCGCACCGCCTCGATGAGCACCATATTGGGCTCCTTGTCGATATAGGGATATACCAGCTGCATCCGTTTCGGCTCCAGCTTGTATTTTACCAGCATGGTCATGATCTCCGCCAGCCGAAAAGGGCGATGTACCATGTAAAAATGTCCGCCGGGCTTTAACAGTTTTGCTGTCCTGCTGACCACATCCTCCAGCGTGCAGAGCACTTCGTGTCTGGCGATTGCTTTTGGTTCCTCCGGGTTCGTCAATCCATGCTGTCCGATCATATACGGAGGATTGCAGGTAATACAGTCAAAGGAAGCAGCCGGGAAAATCTGGTCTGCTTCCTTGATGTCTCCTGTCACGATGTCAATGCGATTCTGCAGGTCATTCAGTGCCACGCTGCGTCTCGCCATATCTGCGCTCTCCTCCTGGATTTCCAGTCCGGTGAGATGAGAACAGTGGTATTTTGCCTCCATCAGAAGCGGGATGATCCCGGTGCCTGTGCCAAGGTCAAGCATCGTATCCCTTTCTCTGGCATGGGCAAATCCTGTCAGAAGCACCGCATCCATACCGAAACAAAATTTCTCCCGATTCTGTATGATCTGATAACCGTTCCGCTGAAGGTCATCAATTCGTTCTTTATCCCTCAGTTCAACCTTCATTCGTGTTCTCCGGTTTTCTTCCGTTACCGTTATTACCGTTGTTGCCGTCTCTTCTGCCGCCGTGTCTCGGTCGTCTGCGGAAGGAATTGTCCCTCTGAGTTCTGCGCTCGCCTTCCTGACCGTTACCACCTTCCTGTTGTGTCTGGCTGGCGGGACGGAACTGATCTGCTCTCTGTGCATTGTCCCTTACCTGGTCCGGACGGTTCTGGGGACGGTTCTCGCGGCGTCTGTCACCTCGATTATTATCCCTGCGGTTCTCACTTTTGTTGCCATTGTCACCACCACGGTTGTCATTGCGGTTCTGATTCTCGCCGTTACGGTTATTTTCCCCGCGGTTATTATTTCTGCGGTTGTCGTCCCTGCGTCCGTCGCGTCTGCGGTTTTCTCCACGGTTGTCACCACGATTCTCTCCGTCAGTTCTCTGCTCTCTGCGGTCCTGACGCTGCTCCGCACGTTTTTCTGCGCGTTCTTCCGCTTCTTCCTTCTCCTCGATCTCCTCTAACTTCTCGAGTTCCTTCTGTTCTTCCTTAGACAGTTCCTGACCGCCCTTTTTGCCGCGGCGTCTCTTGAATTGTAACGTGTCTGCCGCGTACTCCTTCAGTTCCTTCTCGTCGCCGACTTCTACCAGCACCTTGACCAGCTGGCGCAGTACGTTGACGCTCTGTACCTCGCCGTGCAGTCCGTCCGCCGTCTGGACATAGTCGCCCACACCGGGAAGCTTGCGGTTCAGTTCCTCGTAAGTGTCTTCCTCATTTTTCAAACAGCACATCAGTCTGCCGCAGACTCCGGAGATCTTCGTCGGATTCAGGGACAGATTCTGCTCCTTCGCCATCTTGATGGATACCGGTACGAAATCCGACAGATAGCTGTGGCAGCACAGAGGCCGTCCACAGATGCCGATACCACCACGGATCTTTGTCTCATCACGGACACCAATCTGACGCAGCTCGATACGGGTCTTGAACACACTTGCCAGATCCTTTACCAGTTCACGGAAGTCGATACGTCCGTCTGCTGTAAAATAGAATAATACCTTATTGTTATCAAACGTATACTCCGCATCGATCAGCTTCATTTCCAGACCGTGCTTTAAAATCTTCTCCTTACAGATCTTGAAGGCTTCCTTTTCCTTCTCCTTGTTGGCAGCCTCCTGCTCGATATCTCTCTCTCCGGCGATCCGCATCACAGGCTTCAGCGGCTGGATCACCTTGTCATCCTCCACTTCATGCACTCCCGCAACGACCGTGCCGAACTCAATACCTCTGGCGGTCTCCACGATCACGTGGTCGCCTCTCTTTATCTCAAGCTGCAGCGGATCGAAGAAATATACCTTGCCCGCTGTACGAAATCTTACACCAATTACTTTTGTCATATCTATCTACCTCACTGATGCCGGTGGCATCTTCTAATAAATTAAAATAACGTAGCTATTCAGCACCCCATCGCAAAATAGCAGCTGCCTGCGCGAAATGCGCCTGCAACTGCTATTTTATCATATCTTTTCGAAAATGACTACTCTATTTCTTCTATCGCTTACCGCTTTAGGATCTGAGTTCCACACCCAGCTTATTGTTCAGGTTCTTGAGAATCTTCTTCACGTAGCCGTCCACTGCCTCTGTGGTGAATTCTTCCTCCTTCGGGGCAAAGGTTACGGTGAAGGCCATGGACTTCTTCTCGGGTCCCACCTGTAATCCCTCATAGACATCGAAGAGTTCTACGGACTCCACGAAGCTGCTGGCTTCCGCGATGGCCTTCTCTACCTCGCCACAGGTAACGGACTTGCTCATTACCAGTGCCAGGTCTCTGGTCTCCTTGGCGAACCTGGAGATCGGTGCGAAGGTAGGAACCTTGCCGTATACGGGACGCAGGGCTTTCAGATCGATCTCTGCGATGTATGCGGATTCACGCATATCTTCTTCCTTCTGGATCTCGTAGGTCAGCTGACCCAGGTAGCCGATCTCTTCGCCGTTGTACAGAATCTTTGCAGTACGATAAGGATGCAGGAAGGTCTTCTTGTCCTCTACATATTCGAAATCAATGAACAGAGTCTCTGCTACGGTGTCTACCAGACCTTTCAGAGTGAAGAAATTCTCTTCCTTGCCCCAGATACCGATGCAGATGGTCTCTCTCTCATCGGGATACTCGGTCAGCGGCAGATCCTTAGGGATGAATTTATTGCCGATCTCATATACTCTGCCTTCCAGACAACCGTTCTTCTGGTTACGGGCAATGGCATGGATCATCTGGGGAGCCAGAGTGGTACGCATCAGAGACAGATCCTCGTTGATCGGGTTGATCAGACGGATGGCCTTTCTCTCCGGTGCATCCTCAGGCAGGCCTAACAGATTCAGATCGGAAGGAGAGAAGAAGGAATAATGTACACCCTCAAATGCGCCCTGTGCACACAGTGCTCTCTTGATCTTAAGCTCTGTCTTCTGCTTTATATTCATACCGCCGCTGGTTACGGCTGCTGCCTTCAGGAAAGTAGGCGTCACATGGTCGTAACCATACATACGGATCACTTCCTCTGCAATATCGGGATAGGATTCCATATCTTCACGATATGCGGGTACCTGAATGGTCAGTTCGTCACCGTTAATTACGGGCTGGAAGTTCAGGGATTTTAAGATTCTCTCAATATCAGCGGTAGGTACTTCAATACCCAGTACACCATTTACTTTCTTGATGCTTGCCTTCATCTCGGCAGGCTCGATGGAGTTGCCGGTGCTGACTTCTACGTGAGTAGAGGATACTTTACCGCAGCCCAGCTCCTCGATCAAATGCAGTGCTCTCTTGCTGGCCATAACGGTAGCATACTCATCCACACCCTTGGCATATCTCTGGGAGGAATCGGAAGACTGTCCCAGTGCTCTGGAGCTCTTGCGGATATTGTCTCTTGCAAATTTTGCGGACTCGAAGATGACAGCCTCTGTGGTGTCGCGGATCTCGGAGTTCAAACCACCCATGATACCGGCTAAAGCTACGGGCTTTACGCCATCGCAGATAACGAGGTTATTTTCGTTTAATTCAAACTCTTTTTCATCCAGGGTCATGATCTTTTCCTTGTCATGGGCACGTCTTACATGAATGGCATTGCCTTCAATGTAAGAAGAATCAAATGCGTGCATAGGCTGCCCCAGCTCTTTTAAGATGTAGTTCGTGATATCTACAACATTGGAGATAGAACCGATGCCCACCAGTGCCAGACGTCTCTTCATCCATGCGGGGGATTCGCCGATTTTCACATCAGTTACATAGTGTGCGATATATCTGGGGCACAGATCCGGAGCATCCACGGTTACGGTAAATCCGTCCTTGGTAATGCCGCTCTCAGTATAATCCAGTGCCGGAGTCTTCACAGGCTTATTCAGGATAGCCGCTACTTCTCTGGCAATACCGAAGATGCTCTCGCAGTCCGGTCTGTTGGCGGTAATGGCAATGTCGAAGATCCAGTCATCCAACTGTAACAGGGGCTTTACGTCCGCACCGACCTCAGCATCCTCCGGCAGTACCAGCAATCCGTTGTAGCCAGCGCCGGGATACAGATCCTCGTTCAGTCCCAGCTCAGTACCGGAACACAGCATACCGCAGGACTCATAGCCACGAAGCTTGCCTTTTTTGATCTTCATGGTACCTTCGATGGTCACATGATCTTTTGCGGTAGCATATACCTGCGCACCTTCCAGTGCTACGGGGTATTTGCCGCCTGCGTGTACGTTATCTGCACCACAGCAGATCTGCAGGGGCTCTGCGCCTCCTACGTTTACCTTACATACATGTAAGTGGGTCTCAGGGATCGGCTCACACTCTTCTACCAGACCTACGACCACACCACTGATATCCTTGCCTGCTTCATAGGATTCCTCTACCTCAAATCCGCAGGAAAATAACTTTTCCTCCAGTTCCTTGGCTTCTACATCAATATCTACATATTCTTTTAACCAACTAAGTGGTACTAACATATCTTTTACCTCCTTCGGCGTCGTCTTTTACGACGTCCTCTCGTACTATTCCTTGCATTGCTACTGTTCTAAAATCATATTTCCGTGATCTTAGTCATCATTGATCTGATCCAGTACTCTCATATCAGATTGATATAACAGTTTGATATTGTTAATACCGTACTTTAACATTGCCAGACGCTCAATACCGATACCGAATGCCAGTCCACTGTACTCCTCGGAATCAATGCCACAGTTCTCCAGTACCTTCTTATTCACGATACCTGCACCCAGTACTTCGATCCAGCCGGTACCCTTGCACAGACGACAGCCACAGCCTCCGCAGGCGAAGCAGCTGACATCCACCTCTACGGAAGGCTCGGTGAACGGGAAGTAAGAAGGACGCAGTCTTGTGGTGGTACCTTCACCGAAGATTTTCTGTACCAGTACTTCCAGCATACCCTTCAGGTCGCACAGAGTGATGGTCTTGTCTACTACGAGACCTTCCATCTGGGTAAACATGGGAGAATGGGTCGCATCATCATCGGATCGGAATACTTTACCGGGGCTCAGGATCTTGATGGGAGGCTTCTGGCTCTCCATAACGTGTACCTGACCTGCAGAGGTCTGGGTTCTAAGCAGAAATTCCGGAGACAGGTAGAAGGTATCCTGCATGTCTCTTGCGGGGTGATCCTGCGGGGTATTCAGTGCGGTGAAGTTGTAATAATCGGTCTCGATCTCAGTACCTTCATATACGCTGAAGCCCATGGATGCGAAAATGTCGATTAACTGGTTACGCACCTGAGTTACAGGATGCAGATTACCGGTCTTACGGCTCTTTGCCGGCATGGAGATATCGATCTTCTCACTCTCGTAGCGCAGCTCCATCTCTTTTTCTTTTAACTTCGTATTCAGCTCGTCAAAATGCTCGCTGGCCCAGTTCTTCAGTTCATTGACTTTCTTACCGAAGTCAGCTTTCTCTTCCTTGGGTACGGAACCCATCTGCTTCATCAGACCGCCGATAATACCGTTCTTGTCCAGAATGGTCTTCTTGTACTCGTAGACACCCTTGGTATTCTCAATCTTTTCCAGTTGTTCCCGGATGTCGGCTTTGATCTGTTCGACTTTTTCATTCAATTCGTTTAAATCTGCCATCTTACTCCTCATTTCTGTGTGCTATTCTGCACACTGTGCCTTGTTGCACACGTGTTTTTACTTGTGCCTGGGTGTGTATTGCATTTTCATATTGTAACTATTCAGAGCCTCATTCGCAAAATCGCATCTGCGATGCTTACTTGGAGAACAGGCTTACCTGTTCTCTGCTCATTGAGGCTGCTTCGCCATTGGCTCTGAATAGTTACAAAAAACCGCGCATACAAATTCACCCCATTGGGACGAATTTTATATCCGCGGTACCACCCAAATTCCTTATGTGAAAAATGAAAACTTCTTGAAGCTATCTTTACATTCACGATAAGACTCTTAACTCACGTAACGAGTGAGGAAACGTCATACCCTACCAAATCTTCCATTCTTCCGGTATGCGGCTCGCGTGGGAATTTCGATTCTGCTTGAACCTCAGGAAGCTTTTCAGCCGGTGAACTTCCCTCTCTGTCAGGAAAAAAGAATCTTACTGTGCACGTTCATTGCCTTTACTTTGATATGATAATACCGGAATAGCGGAAATGTCAAGGTCTTAATTCACAGAAGTCTCTCTACTGCCTTGGCTGCCTCTGTCTTATCCGTTCTCTTTGATCTCCAGCATCAAAAGTTCCATCGTCAGATCAAAGTTTACATTAGCATCCAGACGTCTCTTGGCCTTATCCAGGGCTTCGATGACTTCCTCGATTCCCTCATAGCTGCTGCGCTGGGCCACGCGGCGGATGGCACTGATCTCTTCACGAAAAACGAGATGGTTCACATCACTGGTTGCCTTGAACAGGAGCACATCCCGGTACCAGATTGCGATGAGATCCAGATAATCATTGATCTGCAGCTTATATTCCGTGATCTTTTTGATCGCTGCGGTGATCTCACTCAGATCCATATCCTGAATATATTTCAATAGCGACAACGCTTCATTCTTAATATTATCGAAGTCCTCACTGGACGCCAGAGATTTCGCCTTGCCGATATTACCTCTGGCAAATGCCACACAGACCTCTGCCTTATAATCTGGCACCTGCAGCTGATGCATGAGATAATTACGCACCAGTTCATCGGCTACCGGCTTCATGTTCAGTACCACGCAACGGCTGAGGATCGTCGGCAGCAGAGAATTCACGTTAGAAGTCAACAGCATGATCACTGCATACTCAGGCGGTTCCTCCAGCGTTTTCAGGATTGCATTCTGCGCCTGGGGCGTCATCTTCTCTGCCTCGTTCATAATATAGATCTTATACGGGCTGCTGTAAGGTTTGATGGCGATATCGTTGTTGATCTGCGCACGAATATCATCTACGCTGATGGTATTGGGCTTCTCATGGCTGACATAGATAATGTCCGGCTGGTTGTCCGACAGCGCCTGCTTACAGGAATGGCATTCCTGACAAGGCTCGGTTCCGCCCTTTTCACACTGCAGGGTCATGGCAAATACTCTGGCAATAAATTCTTTGCCGGAGGATTTTTCACCGTTGATGATATAAGCATGGGAAATCTTCTTCGCCGAAATGGCGTTCTGTAAATGCTCTTTAATCTGTTCCTGACCTATGATGTCATGAAATGTTGCCATTGGTATTCCCCCTGTCCGTATCTTATTGTCTTTTTGGTCCTGCTTTTATCGTACTGCCTTCTTGCGAATCACGCAAGCGTTTCCTGTATTTTTCATCAGGTAAAGATATCCAATAACAGTCCCCGGATCTCCCCAATCTTGTTCAGGATCGCCAGATTGTCTTTTTCATCCTTCATCAGTTCCTGTGCCAGCTGATCCAGATTCTCATCCACCAGCCGGATAATGCCATACACACGGTGCCGGCCTCTCCGATCCAGGAAGTTCTCTCTGGAAAAAGAATGGGATCTGGTCACCACTTCATTGAGAAATTCCTTGACCAGCCCACGGTAATGTCGCATATCCTTCACATCCCGTTTCTTGGCCAGCTTTTCGCCCTCTGTGGTGATCTCCGCCATCAGGTTCGTCAGTCGCTCCTGAAGTTCTGCTTCCTCCACATGGCTCGCCAGCATGAATTTGAAGCTGCCGTCCGTGGGCGCTGTGTTCTGTACCTGCTCCACGGGAGCCGGCTGCTGTATCTGATTTACTCTCATTTCCATACGCCCACCTCTTTTCCTCTGTTTACCGGCTTTATTCCGGCATTTTTCTTCTCTGTTATCAGTATTTCGGCTATATTCCGGCTTCTTTTAAGTACTTTGTAATATCTTTCAGACATTTTGTCAGATCTGTATTCTCGAATCTGTCCCGGATCCCTGCTGCCGCCAGCTTTTCTTCGGAGAAATCTGCGCTGTCCGCCAGAAATCTGCGACACATCTCTTCGTACTTCGGCTTCTCCTGTCGCAGTTCCCTGTCCAGTGCCCGCTGCAGGCGTACACCGTCATCCAGCTCAATATAGACCGGCAAAATAGCTTCTGTTCCGAAATAAGCAATCATTTTCTCATAGGCTTCCAGTGTTCCGATCATGAGATAATTCTTCGTGGTCAAATCTATCTGTCCGTCATCCACTGTAAAATACCGCCAGATGCCATAGACCGTATTATAAGCTCTGTCCTCTATGACCCTCCCCTGTTCCCTCAGGGTCTGAAAACCGGTCTCATCTGTGAAAAAATATTCCACACCATTCTCTTCTCCTGCACGGATCGGTCTTGTCGTATAAGGCACGATGGTCCTCAGATCCATCGTGCCCTCTTTCATCAGTTCTTTAAAAACAGTATCTTTCCCCGAGGAACTTTTCCCCATGAGATATACAATTTTTCCCATATCTGCGTTCTCGTTTTCCCGCTCCTGTTTCGGCTGTTTGACCGCCGTACAGTACGTTTTTATTCTACTTCCACCACGTGGATCATATCGGTCTTACCTACCACGCCCAGAGGTACGCCTGCGGTGATGACAACCGTATCCCCGGTTTTCACCAGACCGGCCTGCTTTGCCTTGAATACCGCTTCCTCGAACAGAGCATCCGTGGTCCGCTCCTTCTGGATCATGACAGGTTTTACACCCCACAGCAGATTTAACTGGCGGTATACCTTCTCATCCAATGTACAACCGATGATCTGGCATCCGGGCTTATAACGTGCGATCATATTCGCGGTAAATCCGGACATGGTAACAGTGATGATGGCTGCTGCCTTCAGGTCAGATGCCACGCTACAGGTTGCATAAGAGATTGCCGTGGTAATATCCGGAGTCTCCTGTCTGTCTTCCTTGACTCTCTGCATTCTTCCGCGGTAGTCAATATCCTGCTCTGCTCTCTCCGCAATGCGGGACATAGTCTTAACAGCCTCTACCGGATACAGACCGGCTGCGCTCTCGCCGGAAAGCATGATGGCTGTGGTTCCGTCATAGATCGCATTGGCAATATCTGTTGCCTCCGCTCTGGTCGGACGTGGATTCTTGATCATGGACTCCAGCATCTGGGTCGCAGTGATTACATGCTTGCCCTGTGCCACTGCCATCTTGATCATCTTCTTCTGCAGAATAGGTACTTCTTCCAGAGGAATTTCTACACCCATGTCACCACGTGCTACCATGATACCGTCTGCCACGTTAATGATCTCTTCCAGATTCTGGATTCCCTGCATGTTCTCGATCTTGGCGATGATCTTGATCTTGCTGCCTCTGTCCTCTACGATCTTGCGCACTTCCTGAATATCTTCCCTGGTTCTGACAAAGGAAGCTGCGATAAAGTCAAATCCGTGCTCTACACCAAACACAATATCTGCCAGATCCACCTCACTGATATAAGGCATGGACAGAATCGCTCCCGGCACATTGACACCCTTATGATTCGATACAAAACCGCCGTTTATGACCTTACATACAATGTCTTCTCCTTTGATCTCTTCTACCGTCATTTCGATCAGACCGTCATCGATCAGGATCGTTTTCCCGACATTGATGTCATTTTTCAGATTTTTGTAGGAAATAGTGGCTCTTTCCGCTGTTCCCATGATTTCTTCCGTTGTCAGGACAAACTGCTGACCGGATACCAGCTCTACCTTACCGCCCTCAAAATCACGCAGACGAATCTCCGGTCCTTTGGTATCCAACAGAGTTGCTACCGGCAATCCCAGTTCTTTTCGTACTTTCAGTACTCTGTTGTATTTAACCAGCTGTTCCTTATGGCTTCCATGGGAAAAGTTAAAACGTGCCACGTTCATGCCTGCAAGCATCAATTCTCTTAATTTCTCCTCACTCTCACTGGCCGGACCGATGGTGCAAATAATTTTGGTTTTTCTCATACAGGCTAAATCCTTTCTGCTGCTATTTTTTTTGATTTTTGACTACGGTAATGCAATATTCGTCTTTTTCGGTGACTCCCTGTACCTTCAGACCCTTTCTGAAATACTCCGCAAGCTTTCGGCAATGGATCTCTTCGATCTGTTCTCCCGGTACCAGCACCGGAATTCCGGGAGGATACAGATTCACAAAATCTCCTGCAATCCTGCCTGCAGCCTGTGCCAGAGGAATCTCCTCTTTTTCGGCATCCCATGCATCCGCAAGAGACAGAATGACTTCCGGCTGCATGTGATAGAGAGATGTCTCTCTGGAATCTCCGCCTTCCGTCTGTGGCTGCGTCTGCCACCTTCCCGCAGATATGTCACGATCGATGGCAAGCAATGCATCCGTCATTCTTGTGTATGCCTCGTCACTGTCTCCTATGGTGAACATCGCAAGACAATGATCTGCAGCTGCCATTTCCAACTGCAAGTGGTACTCCTCTAATAGAATATCATAAATCTGCTGTCCTGACAAACCTGCCTTTGAAGATAATATCACCAGTTTTCCGATATCCTGTCTGGCATCCAGCGGCAAGAAATGAAGGTTCCTGCATTCTGACAGTTCTGTCAGCATTCTCAGATAATTCACCTGCAACCGGGCAAACAGATAATCTCCCTGCTCCTTTACCAGCTGTAGTGCATTGTCAATTCCTGCCATTAGTACATAGGATGGACTACTGGACTGATAAATATGCAAAAACCTGCGCAAACGCTCTCTGTCGACCAGTCTTCCGTTGACATGAAGCAACGCGCTCTGTGTCAGTGCCGGCAAAGTCTTATGAACACTGTGGATCACCAGATCCGCGCCACACTGGCAGCTGTTCTTCGCAAATCCTTCCGCCAGTCCCAGATGAGCACCATGGGCTTCATCCACGATCAGAGGAATTCCTTTACTATGTACCAGCTTTGCGATCGTCTCTATATCTGCGATCCTGCCTTCATAAGTGGGTGACACCAGAAATACCGCATCCGGAACAGGCTCCCGGCTGAATGCCTCTGCGATCTGTTCCGGAGTTACCGCATCATAAATATCATACTCCTCCATCATTTTCGGATACAGATAAGAAACTGTTAAATTTCTCAGATATGCCGCATGATACGCAGATTTATGGGCTCCTCTGGTCATAAGGATCCGCCCGCCCCTCGGAACCGCCGCACTGATTGCCGCCAGAACCCCGCAGGTACTTCCGTTGATAAGGTAAAAGCTCTCGTCTGCGCCGTACAGTCCGGCTGCCTCGTCCTGTAATCGTCTTAGGATTTCCTCTGGAGCATGTAGATTATCAAATCCATCAATCTCCGTGATGTCGATATCCATGATCTCCCGGGGGAATTCTCCACAAAGCAGTCTCTTATGTCCCGGCATATGATAAGGATAATAATCTGTCTTACTGTAGTCTTTTAATCTCCGGTATAATTCACCCAATTCCATCATTCTCCTGTTTTGGGTTTCCACCCTTTTATTTTCCCTGCTCCTCTTCAATCTTCCGAAGCTTCTCGATCAGGGCTCCATGTCCCTTATGTACATGAAATGTCTCCATAAGCGAACACCATTTGTCTGCCATGGTGACGATCCAGGCTTCACGACACATGGGAACTGCGGAGATTGTTAGCGGCCACATATGTTTTTTTATAATATCTTTTTCCCTGGGAGTGAGATGGTATTCCTTCTGTGCATTGTGAAGCGCTCTTCCCGGATGATAAAAGCCATGCAGCTTATGGGGGCTGATATGATCCGGCGTGTGCCAGTCGTACAGAAAGTAATCATGCAATAATGCCCCACGGATCAAATCCTTTTTTTCACAGGGAATATGCAGCTTCTCGCTGATGGCAAGACTATATTTTGCCACATTCATACTGTGATCATTGACTGTCATGTTACCGTGCTGTACATGTGAACGTGTGGAGCGAAAGTTCTTAGAACGCAGAATATCCGGTGCTACCGCCCGGATCTCCTGCCTTAACTGTCGTTCTCTTTCAAATCTCTCTTTCCACTTCTGCACTTTTTTTGCTGAACGCTGTTTCATAGAACTGCCTTCCTTCTCAATATCCCATCATCTATAGTCACACTGATTCGCATTAATAGTAATAGCATACTACCGGGAAACCGGTAGATACATATTCATAAATAGCTGCCGCCATATTCAGTGGCAGATTGACACAACCGTGAGAGCCTGATGTCAGATAGATGGTTCCACCGAAGCTTCCTCTCCAGGTAGCATCATGCATTCCGACATTTCCGTTAAAAGGCATCCAGTAGTTTACCGGCGTCTCATAATCCGCACCGCGTAATACAGCATTTTTTGTCTTATAGGTCAGTCCGAACACTCCGGGAGGGGTCATGCAGCCCGCTTTGCTCATATTACCGGATACAAAATCTGTCTCCAATACAATGCTTCCATTCTGGAACAGATAAAGATGCTGATTCGTCAGATCAATTTCCACGTAGGAATTACCGATATCGTCACTTCCCTTTTGTGCTCCCTTGCTGCTGTATACCGGTTCCTTGTCGATGTTTTCTCCCTTTTCAATAGAAGCTGTCAGTTCTTTGACCTCTTCCTCGCGGTCGGTCTTCCAGCCGTAAGCTCCGCTGGGCAAGGTAAGCTCAATTCCCTGAACTGTGGTAAACTTTCTCTTTTTGCCATAGGTATCGTATTCTTTGGCCTGCTCTGCTACGAATTCCTCGATTGCTTCCTCGTCCAGTTGGGGATCCTTGTTATCCGTCTGGATCCACTCATGGATCGTATCTCCGTCAACGACAACCTTATTGCCGTTCCAGTCATAGGTGATCTGTGCGCTGACCCATTTATTCATGGTATCACAGGCTTTTACCAACGCTGCATCCTCTGCCGTTATTTTGGCAGTTTCATAACAGCCCTGCTCCTCCAGATCTACCGTGGTATCTCCCTGCATGATTGCTGTGGATACTACTTCTTCTACCAGGTTGTTGTTCAACTCTATTCCCATGGTCTCCGGAATGATTTCATAATTCTTGTTCTTCTCGGAATATTCACTGATATAAGCATCTTCCGGTGCAATCATATTTTTGTTCTGCAGTGCAGGCATCTGTGCCAGTTGTTCCTGCAATTTGTCTGCATCATAGGACACACCCTGAACTACATCATGATTCTGCGTACTCCACAGCATCTCAATCCACAGGAATTCATTCTGTCTGTCCAAAAGCTCCTGTGCCGCATTCAAAGTATCCACCCAGTACATTCCAATCTCAGATGCTGTGATCGTACCGATCTCTTCCTGCACACCGTTCTCATCTCTGCCCAGAATCTGTAAACTATACTGCTGTGACTGCTGATCCATGATCGCCGCTACCTCTGTCGCCGTCATATTACTGCAATCACTGTTATTGATATAAGTATGATTCAGGAAATGAGACTGGTAGTAAATTGCCACACCACCATATGCCAATAGAATTACTGCAACTACAGCTGCTACAATACCAATCCATTTTTTGCTCTTTTTCTTCTGTACCGCTGTCTCTTCCACAGGCTGTTTTGTTTCCTCTTTGCTCTCCGTTTCTTTCTTATCAGCCTCTTTCTTTGTTGTTTCTTCTTTTAATTCTTTGTTATCGGTTTCCATTTTATCTTCTGTTTCTCCCTCATCTTATTTCTGTTGCGCTCATTATAGCATTTAATTTCGTAAAAAAACAGTGTGAAAAGGCTGAAAAAAAGCCTTTTCACACTGTTTTAGAATACTACTTGCACTAATATCATATAAAGTATGGTCCCTACAGCTATACTCAGCAACGTATTTTTCTTCCAGATATGAAGCAATGCCACCACGGCAATAGACAACAATTCCGGAATTCCATGACTGCCGGTAAACAGATTAATTTCTTTTACACAGTAAATAACAAGAATCACCATAATGGCCGGCGGGAGTACTTTTCCCAGATATGTGACTGTTTCCGGAACCTCTCTCTTTCCACCAAATGCCACGAAAGGAACTGCCCGTATGATCAAAGTAACAATAGCTGCAACTGCTATGATTGCGACGGAATGTAACATTTTTTCTTAACTCCTAATAATATGATTGCGGCAATGGTCAATGCAGGTAATAAAAAGGTGTCTGCGCCCAGTACCAGTAAACACAGAACTCCGACAACGCCTCCGATGACTGCCGGTTTATGTTCTTTCGTATCCATCCACTGGTTGACTACTATAACTGTGAATAATGCCGTCATGGAAAAATCAATTCCCGTAGTGTCGATTGGCAGGACACTTCCGGCCAGTGCACCTACACAGCTTCCCAGAATCCAATAGCAATGATCCAACAGAGAAATGTAGAAGCTGACCCGTTCCTCACGCATTCCCTCAGGAACTTTCAGATCACATAACAGAGAAAACGTCTCATCCGTAAGGGAAAAGATCATATAAGGATATGTTATACCCATTTTTTTGAAATTTTCTACAAAAGAAAGTCCGTAAAATATGTGTCTGCCATTGACAAACAACGTCATGATCAGTGTATACCACAGACTTGCTCCCACCGTCAGCAAGGTGACCAACACAAACTGCATGCTTCCCGCATACACAAACAAGCTGATAAAAAAGGCCCACCAGAAGCCGTATCCTGCATCATTCAGCATCAGTCCAAAGGCAAATCCCAGGAAAAGATATCCCAGCATGACTGGTATGGACTGTACGATTGCGTAACGCAGTTCTTTTACTTTACTTTCCATTTCGATTTTAAATCTCTTTCGTTGATTTCTTTGTTTCCGACGAATTATTTTAGCATATCATTCTTGTGCAGGCAATGGTCTGATATAGGTTCTCTTGTGCCTGGAAAAACTATGAGAAACACGCTTCGCGAGTTTCTCAAGTTATCGCAGCAGTCGCCAAGGTCTCGTGCAAGCACGGACTTTGGCTCGTTGCTCGCATAAATTAAAAGAGATCAATATACAAACCGTATATTGATCTCTCTGCAATGAGACACGGGGGATTCGAACCCCCGACAACTTGATTAAAAGTCAAGTGCTCTACCGACTGAGCTAGTATCCCATAAATATTTATTTTTGCATATTACAAATGCCCAGAACCGGAATCGAACCAGTGACACGAGGATTTTCAGTCCTCTGCTCTACCAACTGAGCTATCTGGGCATTTTAGATCTGAATTTTAACTCAGATCTTAGTAGCGGGGACAGGATTTGAACCTATGACCTTCGGGTTATGAGCCCGACGAGCTTCCAGACTGCTCCACCCCGCGATATTATGTTGTATATGATATGTTTTCCTTTTCAAAAATATTCCTGAAAAAGAAAATGGATGGAGGTGGATTCGAACCACCGAAGCAAATTGCAGCAGATTTACAGTCTGTCCCCTTTGGCCACTCGGGAATCCATCCATATGGAATTGTATTCCATAAAGCCGATGATCGGACTCGAACCGATAACCTGCTGATTACAAATCAGCTGCTCTGCCAATTGAGCCACATCGGCGTATTCATAACAGCTGATTTGTAATCAGCAGTTCTGCCTACGCTTGACTCGTTTCACTCCTCAATCGTCATGAATTGAGTCACATTGGCGTAACATTTAAAACCGTTTTCACTAGAAATGGGGCCTATAGGGCTCGAACCTATGACCCTCTGCTTGTAAGGCAGATGC
>NZ_QUEC01000016.1:1679-4186 GCF_003478095.1 Clostridium sp. AF34-10BH | reverse complement strand
CTATAGGGCTCGAACCTATGACCCTCTGCTTGTAAGGCAGATGCTCTCCCAGCTGAGCTAAGACCCCACAAGGATTAAAATCCTTTAACGACCCAGATCGGACTCGAACCGACGACCTTCGCCGTGACAGGGCGACGCTCTAACCAACTGAGCCACTGGGCCATTCCTGAAGATAACAATTTGTACCTTCAAAACCGAACACTGAAACTCTATCTCTTATACCTTAACTTACATCCTTTTCCTATCCAAAACCTTTGGTCAAGCCCTCGACCGATTAGTAAATGTCAGCTGAACACATTGCTGTGCTTACACCTCATTCCTATCTACCTCGTAGTCTTCAAGGGGTCTTACTCATTTCTGAGGGATATCTCATCTTGAGGGGGGCTTCACGCTTAGATGCCTTCAGCGTTTATCCCTGCCGGACTTGGCTACTCTGCCATGGCTCCGATAGCCAACAGATACACCAGTGGTCCGTCCATCCCGGTCCTCTCGTACTAAGGACAGCTCCTCTCAAATATCCTCCGCCTGCGCCGGATAGGGACCGAACTGTCTCACGACGTTCTGAACCCAGCTCGCGTACCGCTTTAATGGGCGAACAGCCCAACCCTTGGGACCTGCTACAGCCCCAGGATGCGATGAGCCGACATCGAGGTGCCAAACCACTCCGTCGATGTGAACTCTTGGGAGTGATAAGCCTGTTATCCCCAGGGTAGCTTTTATCCGTTGAGCGATGGCAATCCCACTTTATACCACCGGATCACTAAGTCCTACTTTCGTACCTGTTCCACCCGTCGGTGTCACAGTCAAGCTCCCTTCTGCCTTTGCACTCTTCGAATGGTTTCCAACCATTCTGAGGGAACCTTTGAGCGCCTCCGATACCCTTTCGGAGGCGACCGCCCCAGTCAAACTCCCCGCCAGACATTGTCCCCCACCCAGGTCATGGGTGCAGGTTAGAAATCCAATACTGCAAGGGTGGTATCCCAACAGCGACTCACATAAAACTGGCGTTCTATGCTCAACGTCTCCCACCTATCCTGTACATACAGTATCGAATCCCAGTATCAAGCTGGAGTAAAGCTCCATGGGGTCTTTCCGTCCTGGCGCAGGTAACCAGCATCTTCACTGGTACTTCAATTTCACCGGATGCATTGTCGAGACAGTGCTCAAATCATTACGCCTTTCGTGCGGGTCGGAACTTACCCGACAAGGAATTTCGCTACCTTAGGACCGTTATAGTTACGGCCGCCGTTTACTGGGGCTTAAATTCGAAGCTTCGTTGCCTGACTTCTCCTCTTAACCTTCCAGCACCGGGCAGGCGTCAGCCCATATACCTCACCTTTCGGTTTCGCATAGACCTGTGTTTTTGCTAAACAGTTGCTTGAGCCTATTCTCTGCGGCCCTGCTTTCACAGGGCACCCCTTCTCCCGAAGTTACGGGGTCATTTTGCCGAGTTCCTTAACAATGCTTCTTCCGTCGGCCTTAGGATTCTCTCCTCATCCACCTGTGTCGGTTTACGGTACGGGTATGTGTATCACTATAGCGGCTTTTCTTGGCACATGGCTCACATGCTTCCCTACTTTGGTTCGGTCCACATCACGTCTTCGGATTGTAAGGAAGATTTGCTGTCCTTACTCCTACCCCGCTTGTACCGGTTTTCTCTTTCCCGGCTCATGCTCTCCACATGCGTCCCCACAGTTCTGGGTACACATAGTACAGGAATCTCCACCTGTTATCCATCGACTACGTCTTTCGACCTCGCCTTAGGCCCCGACTTACCCAGAGCAGATCAGCTTTACTCTGGAAACCTTGGATATTCGGCCGGAAGGATTCTCACCTTCCTCTCGCTACTCATTCCGGCATTCTCTCTTCTTAGCACTCCACTGCTCCTTATCGGTACAGCTTCGCTGCGCTAACAATGCTCCTCTACCACTCCTAAAAGGAGTCCTAAGCTTCGGTGTCGTGTTTCAGCCCCGGACATTTTCGGCGCAGGACCTCTCGACTAGTGAGCTATTACGCACTCTTTGAATGTATGGCTGCTTCTGAGCCAACATCCTAGTTGTCTTCGAAATCCCACATCCTTTTCCACTTAACACGCACTTTGGGACCTTAGCTGTAGGTCTGGGCTCTTTCCCTTTTGACCACCCAACTTATCTCGTGCAGTCTGACTCCCGTGCATCACCTCTATGGCATTCGGAGTTTGATAATCTTCGGTAGACTTTGACGCCCCCTAGGATATTCAGTGCTCTACCTCCACAAGGTTAACACGAGGCTAGCCCTAAAGCTATTTCGAGGAGAACCAGCTATCTCCGGGTTCGATTGGAATTTCTCCCCTACCCACACCTCATCGCCACCCTTTTCAACGGATGTGCGTTCGGCCCTCCATTGCCTTTTACGGCAACTTCAGCCTGGACATGGGTAGATCACCCGGTTTCGGGTCTACGTACACTGACTTAACGCCCTGTTAAGACTTGGTATCCCTTCGGCTCCGCACCTTAAGTGCTTAACCT
>NZ_QUEC01000016.1:0-1669 GCF_003478095.1 Clostridium sp. AF34-10BH | reverse complement strand
TTTCGGGTCTACGTACACTGACTTAACGCCCTGTTAAGACTTGGTATCCCTTCGGCTCCGCACCTTAAGTGCTTAACCTCGCCAGTAAACGTAACTCGCCGGACCGTTCTACAAAAAGTACGCGGTTGTACTCATATGGTACTTCCACAGTTTGTAAACACAGGGTTTCAGGTTCTCTTTCACTCCCCTCCCGGGGTCCTTTTCACCTTTCCTTCACAGTACTCTGCTCTATCGGTCACTAAGGAGTATTTAGCCTTACGGGGTGGTCCCCGCTCATTCCCACAAGGTTTCTCGTGTCTCGTGGTACTCTGGATCCTGCTCTGCTTCTTTCCGTTTCGCCTACGGGGCTCTCACCCTCTCTGGCCGGTCTTTCCAGAACCGTTCCGCTACAGTCAGAAGTCATAAATGCAGTCCGAACCCCGGAGTGCACGCACTCCGGTTTGGGCTCTTTCCATTTCGCTCGCCGCTACTTTGAAAATCGAGTTTTCTTTCTCTTCCTCCGGCTACTTAGATGTTTCAGTTCACCGGGTTCCCTCCGTACACCTATGGATTCAGTGTACGGTGACTGAGGTATGCTCAGCCGGGTTTCCCCATTCAGAAATCTACGGATCAATGGATATGTGCTCCTCCCCGTAGCTTATCGCAGCTTATCACGTCTTTCATCGGCTCTTAGTGCCAAGGCATCCACCCTGCGCTCTTTTTAGCTTGACCTAATAACTCAGCAAGCGATTAAAACTTTTTTCATGACCCGGTGGGCGCTTGCGCACACAAGGGGCTTGGAAAAACGTTTTAAACATTTGCGAAGCAAATCTCATGAAGCAGATCGAAGATCTGCGAATGAAGCGCTTGCGTCCGTTCTTCACATCTAGCGTGATGTTACTTTAGGTTTTGTTTCGTTTTGCTTGTTTGATCTTACATCTCTGCAAGATCCCTCGGATGTCTTGTTATATCGTTTTGCAAACTTGATATAATAGATTTAATATTTCAATATTCGGTTTTCAAGGAACAAACTGGGTAGATCTGTTAGTATCTACCGACTGGGCTTAAGTGGGCATTACCTCTTTTACCTCAAAGGTTGTAAGGTTACTCACTTAACTGGGCTTAAGTGGACTCGAACCACCGACCTCACGCTTATCAGGCGTGCGCTCTAACCGGCTGAGCTATAAGCCCTCAGTTAATAGCCTGTCAAAATACCCAAGGTATTTCGCAATGCGATTCGTAAACGCGAAGCGTTTACTTCATCACGTGCTTCGCACTATCTATTCATGCATTCATGCTCTCGCGCAAGCGAACTTGCGTCGAGCCTGTCTGCCTGAATAGGCATTGCTCATGGCTATCGTGGAGATAAAGGGATTCGAACCCTTGACCCCCTGCTTGCAAGGCAGGTGCTCTCCCAACTGAGCTATACCCCCATGGGAATCTGGCAGCCACCTGCTCTCCCATACCGTCTCCAGTATAGTACCATCGGCCGCTTGGGTCTTAACCATCGTGTTCGGGATGAGAACGGGTGTGTCCCCTAAGCGCATCGCCACCAGAAGTGTTCTTATTTTGGATTTCTTCACCGGCGATGCGCTTTGCGCATAACCACCAGCTCATTATCCTTTTCTGACTTGCCCTTGGCAAATCAACAGTAATGCAACCCCTACTTCTTCCGTTTCCTTAGAAAGGA
>NZ_QUEC01000015.1:0-89459 GCF_003478095.1 Clostridium sp. AF34-10BH | reverse complement strand
ACAAGAAAAACGCTTCTGGAGTGCTGACCAAAAGCGTTTTGTCTACAGTCTGAGACTGTCACCATGTGGCAGTCTTTTTGTAATATAAAAAATTATGAAACACGTATGTCAACCGGTTGACATACGTGCGGTAAAATTATATAATGTGAAAAAAGAAGGAGGTGCGGAAAATGAAAGTACTGGTAGTATCAGATGTACATGCGAACATAGCCGCATTGAACACCATTTTGGAAAAAGAGGCTGATTACGATATTCTGTGCTGCGCCGGGGATTATACAGACTATGGAATCTATCCGGCGGAAGTGATAGAACGGTTCCGCAATCTGAAAAACACGCATCTTGTGTATGGCAACCATGATCTTCACGTTATAAATACTTATGAAAGTAAGGAATGGAAAAATGTAGAAGATGGAAAATACAAGTGGGTTCACTATAATTGTGAACAGCTAAACAACCAGGGTATTAGGTGGCTGAAGCAGTTACCGGAAACCGCATATTTTGAGGCAGACGGATGGAAATACGGAATTGCCCATCAGTATGATAGTGGTTATGGGACGATAGAAAGCAGGTACGCGTTTGATAAATATTGGGCGGAGCATTACGGAACAGATAATACAGGGAACAGAAGACTGATTTTCGGGCATACACACAGACAATGTATTCATATTTTAGGTGATGGAATGGAATGGCTGAACCCGGGAAGTGCCTCGTATCGAAGACCCGATGACCCGGATAAGACGGCACATTATGCGACGATTACAGACGGCGAGATCCGATTGAAACAAATTCCCTACGACAGAAAACCACAGTTTGAAAAGGCAAAGGAATTTATAAGTACCGATAAAATGATGAGAACAGAAATTCAGGATTTTATGTTCTTTTTTGGGGATGCAAAGACCTCAAGAGAACCGTTGGGATAAGGAGTGAAATAACAATAACAGAGATAAAAAGGGATGGAAAGAGATGAATTGTAGGAGATATCGCTTGGATCAGGTGGCAAATTTCAGAGATTTGGGAGGCTATGCGTGTGACGGAGGCGTAACTAGATATGGTGTGATTTTCCGGAGCACAGCTTTGAATAAGGCGACGGAAGAGGATATTGAAAAGATAGAGCACCTGGGAGTCAATACGGTCATTGACTTAAGATTTCCCAGTGAGACAAAAGATCTTCCGGACAGATTGGGAAAGGGTATGGATTATATCAACTGTTCGCTTATGGGTACCACAAAGCTGGAACAGTTGGATATTGTAAACAGTAGTGTGGTGGAGACCAAAACGCTGCATCGCATGTATCGCCTGATGCTCCGCAACGGAGGAAAAGAGATCAGGAAAGCTCTGGAGGTAGTCGCTGATTCCGAGGGAGCGGTATTGTTCCATTGCGCAGCCGGCAAAGACCGTACCGGTATTCTGGCAATGTTGATTTTATCATCCGTGGGAGTGGATCGGGAAGATATTCTGGTGGATTACCAATGTAGCAGTACCTATATTACAAAATTTACGACCGATATTTCCGGTTCCAATATCTACAACATGAAATGGATTCTGAACTGGATTGACCAGGAATGGGGTGGAGTTCCGGAATATCTGCGTCAAATTGGAGTACAAAGTGAAACTATACAAAAAATCAAATCCAAGTTTGTTGAAAATTTATATATGTAACCGGTTGACACACGATAAAAATTAGTATATATTCTTAATTACAAAATATGTAACCGGTTGACATACAATTACATATCTACAAAATGTATAGATTCAGAGAGGAGAACAATACATGAAAAAGAAAATTTTAGCAGGATTGTTGAGTGCAATGATGGTCGTATCATTAGCAGCTTGTGGAAGCTCAGAGACAGGTGCCACAACTACAGACTCCAAGAATGAAACAACGGCAAATACTGCGGATGGAACAGCAGCCGCTGCAACAGATGCACAGGGCGGTTATGAAGGGAAAGAAGTGAAAGTCTGGATCAGCTCCGGCGCAGAAGATGATATATACCGTGAAATGTTTGACAAGATCGAAGGAGATCTGAATATTACCATTACAGATGAGTATTATTCCAAGGACGAGCTGGATAACAAGATGCAGACATCTTCTATCGCCGGAGATATGCCGGATGCCGTAGTTGCCGACTATCTGCTGATCCCCAAATATTATGAAGCGGGTTTGGTAGCAAATCTGGACGATTATGTAACCGATGAACTGATGGATGATTATCTTCCCAGCGTAGTATCTGAGTGCACTTATAATGATCACATCATTTCCGTTGCACAGTTCGATAGTGGCCTGGCTTTCTGGGCTAACAAATCCATGCTGGAGAATGCCGGTGTCAGAATTCCTGCCGATTACAAGGATGCATGGGATAAAGCAGAGTTTGAAGATGCGCTGAAGAAATTAAAAGACAGCGGTGTAGAATGGCCCATCTATGTAAGACAGAACAAACCTTCCACCGAGTATTACACCTGGATGCCGTTTGTAGCAAGCTTTGGCGGAGACTACATGAATCGTGAGACCGGACTTTGCACAGGAACTCTGGACGGCGATAATACAATTGCTTCTTTCGATTTCCTGGCAAAGCTGTTCACAGATGGATATGCAGATGCAACCTGTGATTATGAAGATTCTTTCCAGAAGGGTGAGAATGCCCTGGCTCTGTATGGACATTCCAAGTATCAGGATTATAAGGCTGCACTTGGCGATGATCTGATCCTGGTTCCCCTGCCTGATATGGGACACGGGGTTTACACCTGCTCCGGTTCTACTGTTATGATCATGACCACAGGAGCACAGGAATCCGGAAATGATGATGCTGTATGGGCAATGCTGCAGGAAGCAACCAACCCCGATTACATCAAGATGGTAGTAGATGTCAACGGTGCGGTTCCCGCAAGATCCAGTGTTATGGATGCAATCCCCGACTATTGTGAGGGAGGTACCCTGTATCTGTACAGACAGCAGCTGGAGAGCGGTATTTCCTTCCTGCGTCCGTACACTCCTGCACATATGACCATTTATGATGCAATGGCCAGCGTTATCGGTAATATCTATGCCGGCGCAGATCCTGCAACAGAGTTGCACGATGCCGCTGCAAATATCGATGAAATTATTACAGAGAACGGATGGAACTTTCAATAATCTGAAATAAGAAGGATCGGATAAGGCTGTCTGTGAGGGCAGCCTTATTCATAAGAAAAAGGAGTACCTATGGCAAACAGTTCTAAGAAAAAAAGCGGATTGCAACGTGGCGAGTCAAAAGCCGCATTCCTGTTCTGCACACCGGCAGTGGTGCTGGCACTGGTATTTATCATTTTACCGTTTGCAATGTCTGTTGTGTATTCATTTACCAATAAACAACTGATTCCCAAAGTGGGAATGGAAACAGCCTTTGTAGGGTTGAAGAATTATATTGAGATTTTCACAAGCAAAGTGACAGTACTTTCTTTTAAAAATACATTTTTGTATGCACTGATCGTAGTGCCTTCGGTATTGGTGATCGGAACCGTGCTTGCGGTTTTTGTAAACCAGAAGATCAAAGGCGTACAGGTGTTCCGACTGATCTATTTCAGTCCGCAGGTTGTAACGATGACTGTAGTGGCAGTTATCTGGGCATTCATTTTTTCCTCCAAATCCAGCGGATTATTAAATTCGTTTCTGGGTCTGCTGCACATTGCACCTCAGAAATGGCTTCAGGATCAGCATCTGGCACTTCCGTGTCTGGCAATTATGTATATCTGGCAGAATCTTGGTATGCAGATGTTGATCATTTTAAGTGGTCTGCAGTACATTTCCGAAGAACTATATGAGGCTGCCGAAATTGATGGATGTACCACCTTTGAGAAATTTATTTATATTACGGTACCCGGATTGAAGAATACACTGGTATACGTTTTGGTATCTGTGATTATCAATTCCCTGAAAGTATTCACCCAGGTGTATGTACTGACAAACGGCGGACCGTCCAATGCAACAACGACCGTAGTATTCCAGTTGTACAAAGCCGGATTCGTAAATGGACAGGTAGGATACTCTTCCGCAATCGCAGTTACATTCTTTATGCTGGTAATGGTTATTTCAATTCTGCAGAATAAGTTTGCAAAGGAGGACTAGGGAATGAGAACTGCAATGTCAAAAAGGAAAAAAATCATTATGAAATTGTGCATGTATCTTGGATATTTGCTCATAGCAGCTATTTTCATCGGACCGATCGTATTTTTGTTCGTATCTTCCCTGAAACCATATGCGCAGATTGAATCGGATATGTCAAATATCAGAGCATTCATTCCTTACGGAGACCTGTCACTGGATAACTATATCAATGTTATTGTGAAAGCGGATTTCTTCAAGTTCTTCAAGAATTCCGTTGTAGTAACGATCATCTTTGTCTTGCTGGCAACCACAATCAATGCAATGATCGGATATGCACTGGGAATGCTTAATTTCCGTGGAAAGGCAATCATTATATCCACCATTGTGGCATTGAGCATTATTCCTACAGAGTCCATTATCATTAACCGTTTTATGACAGTGAATTCACTGGGAATGTTAAATACATATATAGGACTGGCCATTCCAAGTGTCGCATATCCCATGTACATGTATCTATACTATAATCATTTTAAGGGAATGCCGAAGGAATTGCAGGAGGCTGCAATTATTGATGGAGCCTCCTACTGGAAAATATTTACCAAAATCATGATGCCTTTGTCTAAGCCGATCATTACCACTGTTGCGATCATGGCATTCATCCGTTCCTGGAGCGATCTGCTGTGGCCCACCCTGGTTACCAGAGACGGTACTTACCGAACACTGCCGCTGGCTTTAAAGTCACTGTTTTCCGATACCTACACTGATTGGGGACAGGTCTTTGCGTTCTCTACATTAATGGTTATTCCTACGATGATATTATTCCTGGTATTCCAGAAGCAGTTTGTGGCATCTGTGACATCCAGCGGAATTAAGGGGTGATAAAGTGGAAATCAGATATCTCGGAACAGGCGGAGCAGAAGGATTCCCCAGTATTTTCTGCCAGTGTGAAGCATGTCGTAAGGTAAGAACGTTGTTGGGAAAAAATGTAAAGACACGTAGCTGTACTCTGATAGATCAGGTGATGATCGACCTGTCGCCGGATATTTTTTCCCAATGTATTAACAGCCATGTGGATTTATCGGAGGTAAATCACCTAGTATTTACCCATTCTCATTCCGATCACCTGAATACCACGGAAATATGCTTCCGACTGCGGGAAATGGCATCCGTGATTCAAAAAAAAGATAAAAAAGTAATGGAAATTTATGGCAATGATGCGGTTCGGGATGGTATTATGGAGATAATAGCTAAGGATCCACATGTAGATCTGACAAGGATGAGATTTCACCGGATTCAAAAGTTTGAACCATTCCGTATAGGTCATTTAAAGTTTACACCTTTAAAGGCATATCACAAGCTGGATGAGGAAGCTCTGATCTTTGTGATCGAGGATGGAAGATCGACCTTATTGTATGCAAATGATACGGGGGCTTTGCCGGAGGAAACACTGGATTTTATAGAACAACAGAACATAAAATTTGACGTCGTCAGTATGGATACCAGCAGAGGTATACTGGATGGTGACACGCATATGGGAATTCGGGAAAATGTAGAGCTGCGGGAGAAACTCCGCAGAATGCATGCAGTGACACCGGATACGGAATATTATCTGAATCATTATTCTCATATGTGCGGTATGATTCCGCAGGAATATGAAAGACTGGTAGGTCAGGAGGGGTTCCTGTTGACTTACGACGGACTTTCCGTTACTGTCTGATGCAAAAAAGTAAGATAAGGGGAAGGGAATATGCCAACAATCAAAGATGTAGCTGCAGAAGCAGGAGTGACTTCCACAACAGTATCCAGAGTATTGAATAATCGTGGATACATCAGTGAAGAGACGAGAGAAAAAGTATATTCTGCCATGGAAAAGCTGAACTATATGCCAAACGAAATGGCGAGAAATTTATCCCGGCAGAAGAGTGATTATATCGGGGTGATTCTCCCATCTGTAGAGCATCCTTACTTTAGCAAGGTCCTTCACTGGCTGGAGCATTATGTGACAAAACACAACTACAAGATAATGGTCTGTATTTCCGAGAACAGCAGGGAAAAAGAATTACAGTATATTGATCTGCTCTATTCACACAGAGTTCTTGGAATTGTTGTGTGCAGCCATATCGGAGAGACGATGGAACATCTGGATTCCAATTGTCCGCTGATTTCTTTTGAGAGAGAAATTGCGGAAAACATTCCGGCAGTTCTTTGCGATAACTATCAGGGTGGTATTTTGGCGGCTAACCGGTTATTTGATGCCGGATGCAGAAATATCGCAATTTTTAACCCGCCTACCAAGGAAAATATCCCTGCATATAGCAGAGAAAAGGCATTTATGAAGTGCTGCGAGGATAAAAAAATCAGTGGACGTGTGGTTTATACAGACAGGTTGGCTCCCTTATCAGAAGAATTCGGCAACAATATTTTGGAATTATTGAAAAAAAATTCGGATCTGGATGGAATTTTTGCAACAAGTGATGTAATGGCTGCAAATATTATCCGTGCATGCAAAAAAATGGGAAAACGTGTTCCGGAGGATATCTCTATTGTGGGATTCGATGATACCTGGATTTCCACACTGACGTATCCTTCCATTACGACCATTCATCAGCCGGTGCAGGAAATGTGTGAATATGCCATAGAAGCGATTGTGAAAAAAGTAAAGAGTGAAAAGGTTCCATCCCAGGTTGTATTTCCGGTAGAACTGATCGACCGGGAGTCCACAAAGTAAAATAATGACGATAAAGGAACAGATATGATAGAAAAAGGAACCATAATGGAAAGTGAAGCAGAACCGTCATCAAAGGAGCTACTGAAAATATATGATACTACGTTGGCAGAAAAACTGATGCAAAAGCTGCTCCCCATGATTGAAAACTGTGCGAAGCAGACACGTTCCGAAAAAGTAGTCGTTGCAGTAAGCGGAGGCTCCGGATCCGGAAAAACAGTGACGGCCTTGTTACTTTCCTGCTTCCTGAAGGAAAAAGGGATAGAAAATTACATTTTGTCCGGAGATGCTTATCCGCATAGAATTCCCAAGTACAATGATGCGGAGCGGCTACAGATTTTCAGAGAAAATGCAATTGTGGGAATGCTGAAAGAGCAGACTTATACAGAAGAACGATGTACAATCATTCAGGAATTTCAAAAAGCCGGAAATGATGCGGATGAAAAACATGTCGAAAAATATCCATGGTATGAGTCCTATCTTAGAAACGGCAGAAAAGCTCTGGAAAATTATCTTGGCACGGAAAAGGAAATTAATTTTGAAGAAGTAAACAGACTGGTTCATGCGTTTAAAGCCGGCGGAGAGAAGCTATGGGTCAGACATATGGGACGCGAAGAGACAGAACTGTGGTATGAAGAGAAGGATTTCACCGGAATAAAAGTGCTGTTGGTGGAGTGGACACACAGCAACAGTCAATACTACAGCGGTGTGGATATTTCCATCTACCTTGACAGTACCCCCCAGGAGACATTGCAGAGCCGTCTGGAAAGAAACCGTGATCAATGGATAGACACCCCATTTACGATGATGGTACTGGATATTGAGCAGAAAATGCTGAAAAAGCAGGCTGAGAAAGCAAAACTTATTGTTACCCGGGACGGAACGGTGTTAGACCGGAAGGAATATGCGCAATTTGTTCCGAAGCTTCAGAAATAAAAAGGAAAGATGTTATGAACATAGGACCGATGTTGAATCTCTACCCGGATAGTCTGGGCGGAACCCTGGATGATGTTGTAGATTTTTTGAAAACGGAAGAGGCAGAGGGAGCATTTTCTTCCTGCTATATTCTGCCCAGTCTGTACCATACGGATCTGGACAGAGGCTTTTCTGTGATTGATTATTCTCTGAACAAGATGTATGCTTCCGGCGAAACATTGGAAGCAATAAAAAAGCTCGGGATTGAATTGAAGCTGGATTTTATTCTGAATCATGCTTCGGTGTTGTCAAAGCAATTCCAGGATATCATTGCAAAAGGGGAAGAATCGGAGTACAAGGACTTCTTCATTAATTGGAATGAATTCTGGAAGGACTGCGGAGAAATGACGGAGCAGGGATATATCCTTCCGGAAGAAAAGTATCTGAAAAAGATGTTTTTCCGGAAGCCTGGGCTCCCCATTCTTATGGTACGTTTTCCGGATGGGAGAGAGATCCCTTACTGGAATACTTTTTATCAGGAAGTGAACTACCCTGAGGTTAATGCTCCTGAACTGATGAAAGCTGCCGATCTGCAATATATGCAGGCGGAAATTATTGCACAGGAACTATCCATGGGCTGCCCGGAAGGAAAAAAGCCGGCAGACATTTTACAGAAAATCGTTCTGGAGCGAAAAGCAGGAAGGTTGACAAAAGAACAGGTTATAACGGTCTGGAATTACATGGAGCAGCATCGGTATTATCTCGGACAGATGGATCTGAATATTCAGTCGCCAAAAGTATGGGAGTACTATCGTGAAGTGTTAAAGACACTGGCGGGATATGGTGCTAAAATTGTAAGACTGGATGCATTTGCTTATGCACCGAAGACTCCGGGGGAACGGAATTTTTTGAACCAGCCGGACACCTGGGAGCTGCTGGACAAAATAAAACAGATTGCGGAACCGTACGGTATGGAACTTCTGCCGGAGATTCATGAAAGCTATAGTGAAAAAATATATGAGAAGATAGCAGAGCAGGGATATGTCACCTATGACTTCTTTCTGCCGGGACTCATTATAGATGCCCTGGAATCGGGAAACGGAGAACATCTGGCCGGATGGGCACAGGAGCTGATCGATAAAAATATCAGAACCGTGAATATGCTTGGCTGTCACGATGGGATTCCACTGTTGGATCTCAAAGGAATTCTGGCGGAGGACCGGGTTCAGAAACTGATCGACACTATTGTCTCCCGTGGGGGATATGTGAAGGATCTTCACGGTCAGAAAAACATTTACTATCAGGTGAATGCAACCTACTTCAGTGCATTGGGCGAAGATGAGAGAAAGATGCTCCTTGCGAGAGCCTTGCAGATATTTATGCCGGGCAAACCGCAGATCTGGTATCTGGATCTGTTCGCCGGAAAGAACGACTACGAAGCGGTGAAAAAGGCAGGTCCAGGAGGACATAAGGAGATCAATCGGACAAATCTGACGACAGCACAGGTATGCAGTGGTTTGAGTAAGCCGATTGTAAAGCAGCAACTGGAGTTGCTGCGATTCCGGAATTCCTGCCCGGCGTTCTCGGAAGAAAGCCGGATCAAAGTAAGCAGTGAAGGATCCAGAATCTGCTTTGTATGGGAACATCAGGGCTGTACTGCACAGCTGAGGGCAGATCTGCAGGATTGTTCCTATGTGATTGAATTCTGCGATCAGGATAGAAAGAGAACACTCATCACAGAGGGATAAAATATCACGGCCGGAGACCGCCGGCTTGAATACAAAAGATAAGAAGAGACTGAGAATGTTGATTTTTTCGGCATTTGTCAGTCTCTTTTGCTGGAAAGAAGGTTTGCATTATGATATATTGAGGAAAAGGGATGTTTTTCATCTGAAGGGGCAGTATTATGAGTGAAGCATTTGAGATCGTAAAGACAGGAATAGATTTTTTCTGCAACCACCTGGTATTTTTTAATATGCTGTTTGCCATCGTGATCGTGTTTTTCCAGAGACGGGATCCAAAGAGTGTGTGGGCATGGCTGCTTTTGTTGTATTTTATACCGGTACTGGGGTTCGTGTTCTATCTGCTGCTGGGGCAGGATATGCACAAGCGGAAAATGTTCCGGATCAAAGAGGTGGAGGATCACATCAGCAAAGATATCAGGCAGCAGGAGTACCGGCTGAGATCCCGGGATGTCCAGGAGCTGGATGAGAATATCCGGGGGTATGAGGATCTGGTCATGTATAATCTGGAGGCCGGAGAAGCCATGCTGACGAAGGACAATGATGTGGATATCTTCATCGACGGCAATAAGAAATTCCGGGCGCTGATGGAAGATCTGCGGAATGCGGAGCATTTTATCCATATCCAATACTACATTATTAAAAACGACGTATTATTCAATCAGATCAAGGATATTCTGATCGAGAAGGCGGCACAGGGTGTGGAGGTCCGGGTTCTGTTCGATGCCATGGGCTGTCGTTCCGTGCGGCACAGCTACTGGAAATGGCTGAATGAAAAGGGTGTGCAGACCGCGGAATTTTTCCCGGCGATCCTGCGGAGGCTTCAGCTTCGTATCAATTACCGCAACCACAGGAAAATTGTGGTCGTTGACAATAAAGTGGCTTACGTGGGCGGATTTAATGTCGGGAAGGAATATATTGATCTGGATGAAAAGTTCGGACACTGGAGAGATACCCATCTGCGGATTTGCGGCAGTGCGGTACTGGGGCTCCAGGTGCGATTTATTTTAGACTGGAATTATGCGGCAGGAGAGAACCTGTTTTTGCGCCCAGAACTGTTCCGGGGAATCGAAGCCGGTACGAGGGATTTCTGTGATCTGCAGATTATCAGCAGTGGTCCGGATAAGACGACTCAGCAGATCCATGATAATTACCTGCGTCTGATCAACAAGGCACAGAAAAGCATTTATATCCAGACTCCGTATTTTATCCCGGATGAGGCGATCCTGAATGCCCTGATGATCGCGGTGAAGTCCGGGATCGAAGTGAACATTATGATCCCATGTATGCCGGATCACCCGTTTGTCTATTGGGCCACCTATTCTTATCTTGGCGATATGGTCATGGCCGGGGCCAACTGTTATACCTATAACAACGGTTTTCTACACAGCAAGGGCATGATCGTGGATGACAGAGTACTGTGTTACGGAACAGCGAACATGGACATCCGCAGCTTTGCGTTGAATTTTGAGGTAAATGCTGTGATATATGATGAAAAAAAGGCGTGGGAAATGGTGGAAATATTTCACAGGGATCTGGAAGTCTGCCGTCAGATCACCCGGGATTATTACACGGGAAGGAACCTGAAGATCCGCATAAAAGAGCAGGTCTGCCGGTTATTGTCACCCTTGTTATAGCCCGGTGGATGTGTTATAATGGGCGGTGCTATGATGCATTTCGCATGGTAGGCACAAAATGAAAGGTATAGGAAGTATTAGAATGAAGAAAAAGACATTAGGATTTCTGGCAGCGGTTTTAAGCATGTGTATGCTGGCGGGCTGCGGAGCAAAGGATACAGGAGACGGCACGGATGCAGCGACCGGCGCCGGAGCAGAAAGTACTGCATTGAAGGATATGGATGTGGACAAGTATGTGACACTGGGCGAGTACAAGGGGCTGGAAGTATCCGTAGACACCGTGGAAGTAGATGAGGATGAGTGGGACAGTCTGGTCAATAATGTATATTATGAAAATATTACCGCAGAGAACGGCGGGATTATGGATCGTGCCGTGGAGACCGGAGACACCGTAAACATCGATTACGAAGGCAAAAAGGATGACGTGGCATTTGACGGCGGTACCGCACAGGGATACGATCTGACCATCGGTTCCGGAAGCTTTATTGCCGGATTCGAGGATGGACTGATCGGCGTGATGCCCGGAGAGACAGTGGATCTGAATCTTACATTCCCGGAGAATTACGGAAAATCCGATCTGGCAGGACAGGCTGTGGTATTTACGGTAACGGTAAATTATATTCAGCCCGCACAGGATGGGGAATTCAGTGATGAAGTCATCAGTAACTTCGGTATCGATGGTGTGACGAACGAGGAAGAACTCCGTCAGTACGCTTATGATTATCTGAATGAGAATGCACAGCAGAATTATGAAACCAATGTACAGCAGGCAGTGATGGATGCGTTTATGGCAAATAACACCTTTACTTCCGTGCCGGAGGCTCTGGTACAGAAATATTCTGATGCAGCGGAGAGCAGCATTACCTCCATGGCATCTGCTTACGGTGTGGACGGAGATACGTTCACACAGTATTATTACGGACAGGATCTGGCATCTTTCCTGGCTACCTATTCTGAGGAGGCAGCAAAGCAGGATATTGCCTTGCAGGCAGTGGCGAACAAAGAGAATCTGAACATCAGTGACGAAGAACTGGATCAGATGCTTCAGGACCGCACAACAGCAGCCGGTTATGACACCATCGAGGAGTATATCGGCGAGACCTCCAAGGAAGACTACAGAGAGTATTTCCTCTATGATAAAGTGACAGATTATCTGGTAGAGAACGCAAAGATCACCAACAATTAAATTTTAAAAATAGTATGTGACCGGCGAATAGGATGCGGGCCGGTTCAGATAGAGCACGTCGCAGCGTGCGGATAGGAAAAATTATGGAATTAACAGACATCAGAGAACTTCACCGGGAAAAGGACGTCTATATCGGCAAGGAGATCACCGTAGGCGGCTGGGTGAGGAACAATCGTGACTCCAAGAACTTCGGTTTCCTGGTGATCAACGACGGAACCTTTTTTGAGCCTTTACAGGTAGTATATGGCGATGGACTTGCGAACTTCCAGGAGATCTGCAAGATCAATGTAGGTGCAGCAGTTGTGATCCGCGGCACCATCGTGGCTACCCCCGAGGCAAAGCAGGCATTTGAAATGCAGGCAGCGGAAGTGATCGTGGAAGGACCTTCTACTGCGGATTATCCCTTACAGAAAAAGCGTCACTCCTTTGAGTATCTGCGTACCATCTCTCATCTGAGAGCACGTACCAATACTTTCCAGGCAGTGTTCCGTGTCAGATCCCTGATCGCTTATGCGATCCACACCTTCTTCATGGAGAGGGGATTTGTCTATGTGCATACCCCTCTGATCACCAGTAGTGACTGTGAGGGTGCCGGTGAGATGTTCCAGGTAACGACTCTGGACATGAACAATGTTCCTAAGACCGAGGACGGAAAAGTAGATTACACACAGGATTTCTTCGGCAAACCGGTAAACCTTACCGTAAGCGGACAGCTGGATGTAGAGACCTATGCTTTTGCATTTAAGAACGTATATACTTTCGGCCCCACCTTCCGTGCGGAGAATTCCAACACCACCCGTCATGCGGCTGAGTTCTGGATGATCGAGCCGGAGATCTGTTTTGCGGATCTGAAGGATGATATGATCCTGGCAGAGAGCATGTTAAAGTATGTCATTCGTTACGTATTGGAAAATGCTCCCGAAGAGATGGCATTTTTCAACCAGTTCGTGGATAAGGGACTGATTGAGAGATTGCAGCATGTGGTCAACTCGGATTTTGGTCATGTGACCTACACTGAGGCTATCAAGATCCTGGAGAAGCACAACGATGAGTTCGATTACAAGGTATTCTGGGGATGCGATCTGCAGACCGAGCATGAGAGATACCTGACCGAGAAGGAATTCAAGAGACCTGTATTCGTAACCGATTATCCGAAGGAGATCAAGGCATTCTACATGAAGTTGAACGAGGATGGCAAGACTGTGGCTGCTATGGACTGCCTGGTACCCGGTATCGGCGAGATCATTGGCGGCAGCCAGCGTGAAGACAATCTGGAGATTCTGGAGAAGCGTATGGAAGAGCTGGGACTGAATAAGGAAGATTATCAGTTCTATCTGGATCTGCGCCGCTACGGCTCCGCACGTCATGCAGGCTTCGGACTGGGCTTCGAGCGCTGTGTAATGTATATCACCGGAATGGGCAATATCCGTGACGTTATCCCCTTCCCTCGTACTGTAAATAACTGCGACCTGTAATTATATGGAGTCATTTTACCTATGAAGAAAAAAACTGCCGGCAGAAAAGTAAATAGAGCAAAAAGAAAGTTTTTATGTTATTTTCTTCTGGCAGCGGTGACACTGACAGCCACCGGCTCTGTCTGGGAATCTCCCGCGGAGACGGTGCAGGCGGCACCTTCCATGAGTGAACTGCAGAACAGCATCAACAATCATCAGAACCAGCTGAACAACATCAACAGCCAGATCAATTCCCTACAGGATGAGCAGGATCTGGTGCAGGAGAAGATCGATGACCTGAATGCAGAGATCATCAACACCATGACCAGTATCGGCATGAAGGAGGATGAGATCGCATCGAAGGAGACGGAACTTGCCGACAAGCAGGTGCAGATCGATCAGACGCAGGAAGAATACAATCTTGCCAAGGCAAAGGAAGAAAAGCAGCACAATGATATGATTACCCGGATGCGGATGATGTATGAGAACGATTCTTCGGAGAATTATGTGAACCTTCTGTTACAGGGCGGTGGCCTGAGTGGTATGCTGAACCGGATGGACTTCGTGGAGAGCGTCTACGAGTATGACCGCCAGAAACTGCAGGAATACGAAGAGACCAAGGAACAGGTGCTGGCGCTGTGGAACCAGCTGGAAGAAGAGAAGACCCAGCTGCAGGTCGATAAGGATCAGCTGGAAGCCGATAAGGCGGATCTGGAGAACCAGAAATCGGAACTGGATGTGATGCTGGCCAAGAAAAAGCAGGAATCCGCCAACTATGATGCGGAGATTAAGAAGGCAAAGCAGGAGGCTTCCGTAGCGAAGGCACTGTTGCAGCAGGAACAAAAACAGTTAAAACAGCTGCAGGCGAAGGCACAGCAGGGAAATACTGCCGCAGCCACCGGCACTTATGCAACGACCAATTATACCTCAGTCATCGAAAGTGCCTCCGGCAGTGATATGGGAAAGCGTCTTGCAAAATATGCCTGTCAGTACATAGGCAATCCGTATGTGGCGGGCGGTACCAGCCTGACGAATGGTGCGGATTGTTCCGGATTTACCTTCCGCGTCTACAGTGATTTCGGTTACAGCATTCCCCGTACGTCCTATGAGCAGAGAAGTTGTGGCACCGGTGTGGACTACAGCAATGCACAGCCGGGAGATCTGATCTGTTATGACGGTCATGTGGCTATGTATATTGGCGGCGGGCTGATCGTGCATGCCAGCACACAGCGTACGGGTATCAAGATCAGCAATGCCAATTACCGTCCGATCCTGGCAGTACGACGCGTTGTGTAATTTCATATTTGACATTTGTAAAGTCCCTGTTTTTGCGGAAAACGGGGACTTTTTTTCTTTTTGAAATTATTTTTTCGTGAAATTTGACAAAAGATATCCTTGGTGAAATCGCATATAGACAAAGCAATCTATCTATGATAGGGTGGAGTTATCCGAAATCTGGATGGTTTCGGAAACTGTAAATCTCTGAAATAAGAATTCTAAATAGGCCGTTCGGCCGGGATTTCCAACGATTTTTTTAATAGTACCTTTTATTTTTGTACGCAAATTTACGGATCAGTTCTCTGCTTTTGCAGGGAGAAAATAATGGGGGATCAATGACATACGAAGAATTTAAGAAGGAATTGCGTTGGAATGTGCAGAACATGGAAACGGCACGGGGCAAGACCATACGCCTGCTGGAACGGCACATGGTATGCGGTGATCCGATGGCGGTTCATATCATGAATATTATGAACCGATGTATGTATGGAAGAGAACAGATCATGATACGTGAAGATATGCTCTGCGCATTATGGATGCGTGGAAAAAGAGAATATATACAGCACTGGCTGATACGGCCTTTGTATGAGCGATACGGACAGGAAGGATGGCAGAGTATTTTACCGGAGATCTCGGCGGGCCTGACGGAGGACGATGAAGAAGAGGACATCGTACTCTCCGGGGAGAATCTGAGCTATGCTGTCTGCAGAAGGCATATGATCGTGCGTCCGGTGAATTATGAACGGTGCAGGCAGGAGCTTGGCAATGCCATCTATCGTAAGATTGGAGATGTGGCGCTGGTGCTGCATCTGTTGACCAGTGAGAAGACCGGAAGCAGTCTGACCATACAGGTGTCCCGAGGTATGGTACTGCCATGGAAGCTTACGGAAGACCAGTTGATCACGGAAGCCATGATGAACACCTGCCGCAAGATGCCGCCCAGATTGTTTCTGGGAGATGACAGGAGAAAGTTTTTTCCCTATGAGGAAGGCATTCTGTTGCCGGAAGAGGAAGGGCGTCAGACCTGGATCAGCCCCTGGAACCACAGGGAGGGACAGAGAGGATATCTTCTCACCACTACTGCCAGAATCCATGGGGCTGTGGCCTTTTTCTATCCCGGGGTAAAAGCAATCCTGGCGGAGAAACTGGGCGGGGACTACTATGTAGTCTTTCCAAGCGTACATGAAGCAATCCTGCATCCCGTAGACTGCACCGGTGTACAGGAGATCCGTTCCTCCGTACAGCATATCAATGCCGTCTACGGAGAAGGAGAGATGCTGTCTGACCGGATCTTCTGCTACCACAAGAACCGGAGATTGCTGCAGCTGCTGTGAAACTACATCTTAAAGTAATAACAAAAGCACTCCCGGTTAATGGGAGTGCTTTGTTATTATAGTATATTATTTATAAGTGAATCTATTGTACACTGGGATTTTCCATCAGGAAATGCATGAATTTTCCCTCATCAGAGCTGTCTGAGCAGAATAACTCAAGTTCATCACCATGCTGACCAAGCAAAGCAGCAATGGCAATATATTGGGAAAGTTTGCTCTTCAGATTAAAAATATCACCGTCTACGGATCTTAAAGTAACCTCCCCTTTACAACTGTCAACAATAGCAAGAAACTCGTTTACCTGTTCGATTTTTGATAATTTCATAAGAACCCTCCTTCTCGTATGTACGTGCAATATTTGTTAAAAACAAGGCTGTTATAAACATTATACCTTTTAGAGAAGATAATGCAAGTGATTATTTCGGAGTGAGACCATTATGGTGTGATTTCCACACCGGTGAAGTACATCGTGTCTACATCTCCGGCATATCCGGTCTGCATATACTCATAAAAATGAGTGGGCTCATCGTAATCATAGAACAGGAAACGTCGTTCTCTGGCATCACCTTCCTTGTAATCAAAGATAGCATCCCCCTGTTTGCCATCCAGAAGTCGTGTGTAGGCTTCCAGATAATCAGATTGGGAAATGGGAGCAGAGGAAATCTGTAGTTCATCATAATGCTCACCGACACCCTTTACGAACAGAATAGGATGCTGCCGTTTCTCGGAACTGTCATCATCCTCAATGTTGTATCCGTGGTCCGACAGGATCATAATGGCCGTATTATCATAGACACCGCTGTCTTTCAGTTTTTGCAGATACGTAGCCACGATTGTCATGCTGGCTTCAATGCTTTGTTCGTAGGTGCCGTTTTCAATCTCGTTCATCTGTGCATCCTGATGCCAGGGACTGTGGGCGCCTACCAGATGGATGAATCTGAAGCATTTGTCATCGGTCAGTGTTACCGGTGTCTTTTTCAGGTAGGTATAGAAGGCCTGATTGTCGGAAGAAAAGAGTTCGTAATCACTGATATCATCGGTCTTCTCCAGTGAATTGAATTCCGCCGGGATGGTGAGGCAGAAGCGCTTGAGATCAAAAGGCATGTATTTGAATCCGACCAGCTTGATTTCCAGTTTCATAAATTGTGCAATGGAAGAGATCGTGGGGGTCGTGTCGATCATATTTTCAAACCGGAGCATGCTTTCTTCCAGACGGTAAGCTTCCTCCTCATACATTCCCATGCGGTATCCTCTGGCTTCCAGATCATCAAAGAAAGGAGCTTCCCGATAGACTCTCTTTGCATATTCGATAAATTCTTCCTGATCCTCATACCATTCGCCGGAGAAGAGGTAAGGAACTGAATATGCGGTGAATGGATAGGCCGACATCGTATTATTATAATAAGTAAAATCAGAAAGAGTTTCCTTATATTCGGGATGGTGTTCGATCACCTGTGACATGATGTCTCCGTCTACTGTGTCCAGAACCAGAAGTACAAGGTTTTGATCGGTAGACATTTCCAGTTCCCCATAGGTGGTGTTGATCATAGAAAATTTGTGTTCCAGGCCCTGTTTTGTAAACCCTAGCGTTACAAGAGTCACCAACAGAACCAGACTGATCAGCCCGCTGACAGCACCTGCTGCATCTGCCACCTTTGTAAGCGACAGCTTTTTCACCGTCAGTATCACCAGAACCGCGACTGCCACCCAGAGAGCAACGGAGCCGATACGCAATCCGGAATACTGTGCCCAATCCACCGTACTTCCATCCAGATGAGGCAGATTGCCTATCATGAAATTGCCCTGAATATAAGTGCAGAGGAACGCAATCAGATAAACTGTGAGAAATCCATGATATAGCCTGGTATTTATCTTCGAAACGATGAAAGCCAGCAGGAAGCTGACACCCGTAAATACCGCAAACATCAACAGACAGAGCGGGATCAGATCATAAAAATCAAACCAGAATTCATATTTGTTATTAAAATAAATTTCCAATGGAGCATAAAGAAACAACATAAATCCTGCCGCAACAGAAAGTAAACCGGCGGAACGCAGCCGGAGCTTTGACTCTTTCACAAAAAAACCCTCCCGTATGTTCAAAATGGATACTTGCAAAGTACAACTATTATATTTTGAAACAAAATAATTGTCAAATAGCGGCTTAATTGTCAGGATGCATAACCCCTCAGATACTTTCATACACTGTAAAAAAGTATCCTGAGGGGTTTTCCTTTGAAAGACTATATTGAAGAACGAGCTATAGGGATAGCGGGCTATATCATCGACCACAACGCCACGGTGCGGCAGACCGCCAAGGCATTCGGCATCAGCAAAAGTACGGTACATGCGGATGTAACAATACAGAACGATACAAAAGTAAAATAATATGGAGAATTGAATAGAATTGAAACAAGGGCACTCTCGGGTAGATATCAGGGAGTGCTTTTGTTATAATGAAATCAGGTAACCTTGAGTATTGGTGAGGGGAGATAGAAAATGACAGGAATATATGATTGCTTTGGTTATGGCTCGGGATATGATGTCTCTTTTGAAGAAAGGTACAAATTGATTAGAAAATCGGGATTTGATTGTGTAATGTTGTGGTGGAGCAATCAGTTTGGCAGAGGAGACGGTTATCAAGAGGATGTAAGATTAGCCAGAAGAGCTGGTTTATTAGTAGAAAATATCCATGCGCCTGTGCATGAGCAGAATAATCTGTCACTGGACAATTTGAGTGGTGAAGGCGTATTTCAAAGTTATCTACAATGTGTAGCGGATTGCTGTGAATATGATATACCGACCATGGTGATACATTTGCCAAATGATAATAATCCTTTAAATCAAACAGGAATCAGACGGTTGGCAGAACTTATAAACAAGGCAGAACAAAAGAATATTCAGATTGCTTTTGAGAATTTAAGTAACATTAAAAATTTGAAAATAGTTTTAAATAAATTCACTTCAAATAATGTAGGCTATTGTTATGATAGTTGTCATCATATAAATTATGCACCGGATGAAGATTTGTTGGGAATGCATGGAAACCGGCTGATGGCAATTCATTTACAGGATAACGGCGGTAGTCATAATCAACATCAATTACCATTCGACGGCAATATTAATTGGGATACAGTTATGGAGAAAATTGCCTGTACAGGATACCGGGGAGCTACAACTTTAGAACCAATGAATTGGGATTATTCTCATTTAAATATTTGTCAGTTTTTGGAATTGGCTTATGAAAGGGCAAAAAGGCTTGATTACTTGCGAAAATAATGTAGGTGATGAAAGGATGGAAACAGACGGGGAGTTCAATCAGATTTCTGATTGATTCTGAGGGTTTGGGAGATACTCCCAACAAGCAAAACTGCATTTTGTGTGTACAAATGCACTGCTTGCCAAGTTGTGAATATAGAATTGATTGTAAACTTGAATTTAGAAAAAACAAGGCAGAGAAGAGGATGTTGAGCATAAAAATGTATGCGGATTAGAATTGAGACGCTTGAAAAGGTTTAGTAACATAAAATCTTTTCAAACGTTTTCTTTCACTTTTACGGCTTTGAATGGAATATGATGTAGTCAGGATCGGTGTAATTTTTGAAAAAGTATGGTGGAAATGGACAAAAGTCCAGTATTTTGGGAACGTAATTTAATTTCAAGTGGATTATGCTTAGATTAAATAAAAGGTCTGGTCTAATCTAAGAATCCTTCTCATAGTATGGGAGAGAAGGACAGGCGAGGTAAGGGGGTGTAGCTTTCGCTTGAAACGGACGAAATTAAATTATCGTTTTCATAATCCAAATTCAGCGGAAGATACTGCAGATTTCCTGTGTAAGCTAATGATAGAAGTAAATACCGGGAAAATGGAGAGGGCAATAGAAGAAGCTGCATTGTATACAGAGAATGGGGAATACATATCGGGGGCGCAAACGGAAGTTCGAGAAGAAATATGCGTATGAAAAGCAGGGTGAGAAAACCTTGCTTTTTTTATCTAAAGGAAAATAAATAATCAACACTTAAATGAGAAAAAAGCACATTTAGATGTTGATTATTTTGAAAAAAAGCATATAATAAAAAATAGAAAAGAAGATGAGGTAGCAATTATGTTGATACAGTTTAGCTTTAAAAATTTTAAATCTTTTAGAGAAGAAGCAACTTTGGATTTGTCTGCCACTAAGATGACAGAATTTTCTGAGAGAGTTGTGACCATCGGAAGTGAAAAGATACTGCCGGCTGCTGCTATTTATGGAGCAAACGCAAGTGGTAAGTCAAATATATACAGTGCATTTGAGTATATGGCTGAGTATGTAGTGGATTCTTTCAAATACGGAGATGAGGAAGAGAAGTTTGAGGAGTACAGACCTACTCCGTTTTTGTTTGACTCCACGTCAGTTGATGCAGAATCCAGTTTTGAGGTCTATTTTACCATTCCCGGAGATAAGAACGAGAAGACATATAATTATGGATTCTGCGTTGATAAAGAAGGTGTAACAGAGGAATGGCTGAATTCCAAAGCTAAGACTGCTAGAAAGTATAGTGCAGTATTTTATCGTGGAAATTCTGACGGAGAATTGGATTTATCAGGATTGCCGAAGAATAGCAGGGAAAATATAAGGATCGCACTTGAAAAGCAGGTGTTGATTGCTTCTTTAGGGGCTAAGCTGAAAATCAGTAAATGTAAGGCAATCAGAGACTGGTTTGTTGTTAACGAATTTGCAGATTTTGGAAATCCTATGACAAACTATTTTTTATCTCGAAGACTGCCCAAAGGGTTTGTCGAGGATAAGAATGTTCAGCAGAAAGTAGTAGAATATTTTACGTCTTTTGATGAACATATTAAGGACTTCAGAGTAGAGAAGGTTCCGAATGATGGCGAGTCAAAGGAAGATAAATATAAGATCAATGCACTTCATAAGATGATTGACTCTGACAAGATGGCTGAAATTCCTCTGGGTGCAGAGTCGGCAGGAACATTGAAGATGTTTGCTCTTTATCCGGAATTGCAGGAAGTATTAGAAAAGGGAAGTGTATTTTTTATTGATGAATTAAATGCACGATTACATCCACTTTTGGTAAGAAACTTTTTGCTTACATTCTTGAATCCGAATATTAATGTTAATCATGCACAGCTGGTATTTACAACGCATGATACCTGGCAACTTTCAAATCAACTGCTGCGTCGTGATGAAATCTGGTTTGTTGAAAAGGATGACCGAGGTGTTTCAACATTATATTCTCTTGCAGATTTTGTGGATGAGGATGGAGCACGTATTCGTAAGGACGAAAGCTATGAGAAAAATTATCTGATTGGTAAGTATGGTGCTATTCCGACCTTAAAGAGTATTGATCTATTTAAGGAGGATTGAGCATGGCAAAAGGGGATAGAACAGGGAATAGAAAGACAAGAGAACAAAGAAGAACAATCAAAGTACCGGAATTGGGATATTACTTGATTGTTACAGACACAGAAGGGACAGAACGTTGCTTTTTTACAGGATTACATCAATCCTTGCCGGAAAAAGTTAGAAACAAACTTGTCATTAAAGTCGTAGAAACAAAGACAAGAAGTATGATTGATAAATGCCTGGAGCTAACAGCTTATGAGGCGCAATATCGTATTCCTTGGATTGTGTTTGACAGAGATCAGGTAATAGAATTTGATCAAATCATCGCTGAGGCAGAGAAAAAAGACATACAAGTAGGATGGTCCAATCCGTGTTTTGAAATATGGATGTATGCTTACTTTGGCGCAATGCCGGTAATCCGGGATTCGTGGATATGCTGCTCTGAGTTCGGACGAGTATATGAGAGCAAGACGGGACAGAAGTATTCCAAGGCGGATGAAAAGATGTATGGAAAAATCAGCAATGCAGGGAATGAGGAAAAGGCAATACAGATAGCACAGCAGAAATTGGAGCAGTGTGAACGTGAAGGTAAAAAGAAACCATCAGAGATGTGCCCAGGGACGACAGTGCATAAGTTGGTGGGGGAGATACGTCATATAATAAGTAACTGATAAATTCTGGGGAGAAGTAAATGCTTAGGATAAAACAGATTAGGATAAAGAATTTTAGATCTATAGTTGATTTAGATATAAATGTTGATAAAATGAACATTTTTGTGGGACTAAATGATGCGGGAAAATCGAATATCTTGAAAGCGTTAAATTTGTTTTTTAATAATGAGACAGAACCTGGTTGTGCATTTGATTTTGAAACTGATTATTCGAAGTATGCGCCTGTGAGGAAAAAGAAAGCGAAGGAGATTGAGATTTCCATTGTTTTTGCAATACCTGTACGTTATAGCTATCATGAGGATGTTGAATGGATTAAGACATGGCGCGATGGAGGAATGCATGGAGATAACAGCAGTGAATGGAATTTTACGCCATATTCTAAAGTACCAACGTTATTAAAGCGTATTAGATATAAATATGTTCCAGCTGTAAAAAGTGATAACTATTTTAAATTATTATTAGCAGATTTGTATATGTCAATTGCAAAAGAAGTCAATAGTGAGTTGATTCAGAAGGCAGAAGAGTACTCTCTTGCATTGGATGGATTTACACAAAAAATTGGTTTAAGAGTTCAGAAAATAGTGGGCATAAAAAGCAACCTTATAATGCCAACAAATCAAGTAGATATATTTAAGGAACTCGTTTTTGCAACAAATGATAAGAGTGGCAAGAGTGTTGAACTATCATACAGGGGAGATGGAATAAAAGCGGTACATATTCCGGCTATTTTGAAATATATTTCAGAGCAAGACAATCGATTAATGACTAATACATCTGTACCTATTACTACCATATGGGGATATGAAGAACCTGAAAATGGTATTGAAATGAAAAAATGTTTTGATCTTGCAAAGGAACTTTTGGGATTTTCATTTGAGGTTCAAGAATTTATTACAACACATTCGCCAGCTTTTTACCAACTTGGGAATGAGAATGGGGTAAAAGTATATTATGTGTATAAAGATGAAGTTGACTTTTCTAGTAAAATATGCGAAGAGATAGATTACATTGAATTACATGATAAGGTTGGGATAATGCCTATAATCGCCCCCATTGTTGAAGAGAAACAGAAAGAACTGTTATCAATGAAGATGCTACTTACAAATGCTAAGTTTGTAGATATAGAAACAATTTTTGTTGAAGGAGTAACAGATAAGGCATACTTGGAGATGGCAATCCATGCATATTCTCAATTACTTAGTAGGAAAATAAAAGATGGAGAATTACAAATTGTAACAAGAGAGGAAAATGGATGTGGTACGGGGTTATTAGTTGGTTGGGCGATTGCGTGGATGCATTTAAACTATAATAGTAAAGCTGTAGTACTTTTTGACGCGGATAAAGAAGGGATAAAGGCTAAAAAAACAATTAATGGGGAAAAAAAGAACATAAAAAGAAATTATAAATTAGGGGTTGTTTTATTACAAGCAACAGAAGATATTAAGCGTGTCAATAACAAAATTAATAATGCAATTTCCTTTACTGTAGAACATCTGCTTTCTTATGAATGCTGGAAAAGTATTAAAGAAAATAACTGGGCAGAAGAGAGAAAACAAAATGAATTGTTTGATACTTTCAGCAATGTTATGGACATGACGAAGGCGTTGACTTGTATAATAGATGAGCTGGTTGATGATAGAGATTTAAAGGAAACAATTATTTCGTATGTTCCGAAGGATGAAAAAAAGGGTCAAATACTCAGTTTTGTTAAGCGTGAGGTGAATCGTGGGAATATTTCGGTATTGGAGGGTTTTAGAAATACTATCAAAATGTTGGAGAAAGAGTTTAGATAAAATGGATATGAGAAATTAAGGCTGGATATTTTTATTATGCATATGGATACAAAAACAGCATAATAAGGCTCAAGTACATGTGTATTATGGAGATTATGAGGCTGCTGTAGGAATTGACGGGGAATTATTGGCAGGAGCTCTTCCCCAAAAAAACTAAAAATGGTGGTCGGGTGGCTGGCATTCCATGAGGAGGAAGCATATAAAGCATGGAATCTGGCAGTACGTGGAGAACATTTTGATAAGATTGCTTCCATATAAGGAGGTGCTTTGAATGTATATTATTGGTGATGTATGTTGCGCAGGAGACAAAACACAAAATATCAAAGTAAAAGAAGCGAAGGTTTTACGTGGGGGTATGTTATTGCTCACGTTTTCTACAGGAGAGCAACGGCTTTTTGATACAACGCTGTTGAAGGGATCAGCGTTTGAACCATTGAAGGATGAAAAGGTATTAGCATATTTTAATATTTTTCATGGTGTTATGACATGGATGAACGGTGATATTGATATTGCGCCAGAGACGATGTATGCTGACAGCTATCCGTATACAGCCCAAAGTGTAAGTGTTGCAGTTGGATAAGTAATACTTTATTGTAAGACAGGCTCATAGTAGGTAATAAAGGAAAAACACATGAACGAAAAAACACAAGAAAATATTAAAACAGAGGATAGTAAGCTACTCTATGAAAAACTTGCCGAAGGTATCAGTAGCATGAAATCTGGTGAAATATATACTATCGAAGAAGCCTGGCAGGAAATTGACCAACTATAATGAAATCAACCCCAATCCCTATCATAACCCCTCAGATACTTTCATACACTGTAAAAAAGTATCCTGAGGGGTTTTCCTTTGAAAGACTATATTGAAGAACGAGCTATAGGGATAGCAGGCTATATCATCGAGCACAATGCCACGGTGCGGCAGACAGCGAAGGCGTTCGGTATCAGTAAAAGCACGGTACATAAGGACGTGACAGAGCGGCTGATCCAGGTGAATCCGGCGTTGGCGAAGCAGGCGCGGAAGGTATTGGATGTGAATAAATCCGAGCGTCATATCCGGGGCGGACTGGCTACCAGAGAGAAGTATCTGCACCAGCACTAGATATTCGATGAGACAAATCATTCTATACGGGAAAGTGTCTTGAAATACCGGGTACCAACTTATATAATGGATACATAGCTATATGGGACAAAGCAGTTGGGACATAAGATACAAAAGATATCATGACCTTTGCGCAGCAGAATCACTTATGAGGAGAGAAAAACGAAATGGCAACAGAGTTTCTGAATGATGCACGGAAAGAGATCGAAGGACGGACAGCAGACTTTTACGGGGCACTGAAAGCCTTCTATCAGGGCAACGGGGAAGCGGAACAGAACCTGATGGAGCAGACAACCCAGCCTTTCTGGCAAAGTCTGCGCCTGAGCAGAAAAAGACTGCAGCAGCGGGAACTGACGGTGGATATGGAGATGCAGGAACCGGTGCAGCCTGCGGATTACGATGGCCCCAAAAAGGACGGCTATGATTACACCTGCCACCGGACCAAAGCCGTGAAGATGAGACGTACCTATTACCGCAAAGGGAAAAAAATCGCAACCCTGAAGACACCGGAGATCGTGGAAGCCAATTTTCTGAAAGCGGATGTGCAGGGGGATATGGCGATCTGCCCCAACTGTGGTCATGAAGGAAAATTATCCAGCTATATCGATGGCTGTGATGCCTGCGGAGCAAAGTTTCTGGTCAGTGACTTCGAGACGAAAGTATCCGGCTTCTCGCTGGAAGAGAACGCAAGGCAGAAAAGCATTTCCAACTTTATCAAAGCCGGAGTGACAGTAGGAATCGTAGCGGCTGCCCTTGGACTGCTGGCGATCTGTGCGGGCGGCATTATGTTTTTGCTGCTGGCTTTGGGGAGAAATGGTTATAACGCGGTCAAAGCGGCAGCGGCAATGATGCTTGGTATCGGATTTGCCCCGGTGTTTTTCCAGTCTCTGTTTTTCATGGCGATCATATTCGTAGTAATGATTGTTGTAATGGAGAAACATAGAAAGCCGAAGATTCAGGACGAGTCAAAAGTAAAGGCTCTGATCCCCCAATTTTCCACAGGTAATTTTCTACAGAATCTCGAGTACCAGCTACGGATGATCCACATGGCAGATACCGCAGAGCAGGTGCGCTTTTTCGCAGCCTGTGATCTGACAGGTATAGTGGAACGGTATCAGAATGTAGTGGATTGCTGCATCTGCGGCGTACGTTTTCTGGAAGCGGAAGCAGTGGAGGATCGGTACAGATTGGGCGTGGAAGTGAAAATGCGCCTGACCCAGGATACGGGTAGTAAAATCCGCAACCGCTATGAGAAGCTGCGGCTGGAACTGGAAGGCAGACAGGAGGTCGTGACACAGCATGGCAAGGCGCTTCGGGAATATAAATGCCCGAACTGCGGTGGCAGTGTGGATATCTTGGGCGGCGGAGTATGTGACTATTGTAATGCAGCAGTGGATTACCGGAATTTCGGCTGGATCATCACATCCTATAGGAATCTGGGACAGCCGGAGAACCCCTATGCCAAAATACTGGCAGCAGCCCTGGGCATCTACGGGATTATACTGGCTTTTAGCCTGGTGCTCATGATCTGTTCCGAGGACGGAAAAGAAACCATGGAGATCTGGCAGAGCATCGGCAGGTCATCGGAATACCTGAAAGCCGTGAAACAGGATATTGTATATCCGGATGACGTGTTGGACGGTCTCACGGAGACGGACAGTGAGGAAGGCAGATTTGCTTCCGCGAAGACCTATACCTGCGGAGACAGCGAGGTAGTAAAAGAAGCTTATCATGAAGCCCTTTTAGAGAGAGGATTCCTGGAGATGCAGCAGTATCCGGAAGGCTTCTCCGTGTATAAGATCGAAGATCCTTCAGAATATATCGTAGACGAAGAAGAGGAGATGTTCTATCTTGTGATCCGCGCAGAAAATGCATCGGAAGGAATTGCGGTGACTGCGACACTGGTGGATGAGAACTGGGATCCGGTACAGGAATAAAAATAGAATAAGAAAATGCGACAAAGGGCCCGGAGGAGAAATCTTCCGGGCCCTTTTAGAGGGAAAGTGTTCGTTGTAAGCTTATTGTGTAAGAGGAATTCTGTGGACCACCCTGCGATAGAGCTTCCACAGGAGCACAGCAGGGAAACTGATTGCCAGATATGCTGTGGATAAAAGTCCGGTAGCACCGCCTACGATTGCAATAATTAAAATTCCGATGTTCATGATGGATTCCTCGCTTTTTTGTCAGTCTGTAAAGTGCTTGCTGATTCCTTCAAAAACTTTACATATCGTATTATAGTAAACGGATCTCCCTGGGTGAATAGTTTTGCCAGACCCTTAACACCATTTTGTCGGGATATTTACAAAATCTTTGCAACACGTTTACAGAATCTTAACGGCAGGACTTACGGTCGGGAACGATCCCGGGAGTTAGGTTTGCAATAGTAGGGAATATCAAGTATAATAGAGAAAATTGACTGTTGCTCAGAGAAAAATAGTCGGAGAAAATAAAACGGAGGTAGGAATATGAGTATGACACTGGAACAGGCTAAGGAGAAGCTTGCTAAGTATGGTCAGGAACATGTTCTGAAGTATTACGGGGAGCTCAACGAGGAAGAGAAGCAGGGAATTCTGGATCAGATCGAAACTACGGATATGAGCATTCTGGAAGCTTGCAAGCATAAAGAAGATCTGGCAAAAAAAGGAGTGATCACACCGTTGGCTGCCATGCAGTTAGACGAAATCGAAGCAAACAGGGAGGAATTTACCGCAACCGGTATCGAAGCGATCCGACAGGGCAAGGTAGCAGCGGTCCTTCTGGCCGGTGGTATGGGCACCAGACTGGGATCTGACAATCCCAAGGGAATGTACAATGTGGGACTGACTCATGAACTGTATATTTTTGAATGCCTGATCAATAATCTGATGGAAGTCGTACATCAGGCAGACAGCTGGATCCATCTGTTCGTAATGACCAGTGATAAGAACAACGATGCGACCATAGCCTTTTTAAAGGAGCATGATTTCTTCGGATATAATGCGGAATATGTGCATTTCTTTAAACAGGAGATGGCTGCGGCTACCGATTATGAAGGTAAGATCTATCTGGAGGAAAAGGGCAAGCTGTCCACTTCCCCCAATGGTAACGGCGGCTGGTTCATTTCCATGAAAAACAATGGCATGCTGGACATTGTACACAGAGAAGGCATTGAGTGGATCAATGTATTTGCCGTGGATAATGTATTGCAGCGAATCGCAGATCCCTGCTTCATCGGAGCTACTATTCAGAAAAATTGTGTGGTAGGCTCCAAGGTGGTCCGCAAGAATGCACCGGATGAGAAGGTAGGCGTTATGTGCTTAGAGGATGGCAGACCTTCTATCGTAGAATATTATGAACTGACCGATGAACTGATGAATGCTAAGGATGAGAAGGGAGAACCCGCGTATAATTATGGTGTGATCCTGAATTATCTGTTCAAGGTACAGGATCTGGAAAAGATCATGGCAGAGAAGATGCCGCTGCATATCGTAGAGAAGAAGATCCCTTATCTGGATGCTGCAGGAGAGTTGGTAAAGCCGGATACTCCCAATGGTTATAAATTCGAGAGTCTGGTGCTGGATATGATCCATCAGATGGACAGCTGCCTGCCTTTTGAGGTAGTCAGAAGAAAAGAATTTGCGCCGATCAAGAACAAGACCGGTGTGGACTCTGTGGAAAGTGCCAGAGAACTGCTCACCGAGAATGGTGTGGTGCTGTAAACATTTCGACAGATTTTCACAACATAAGGTTATTGAGGAATCGATAGAATTACAGTAATCTGATACTGTAAGAAACGAAGAAAAAATTTCATCCGGCTCTGACAGATGAGAGATTGTGCAGCCGCCATAGTGAACAAATAGTATTGTCCTATGCACGGCGGATAGGAGAGAGTGTATGAGAATTTTGGTAACAGGTGGTGCCGGATTCATCGGCAGTCATACCGTAGTGGAATTACAGCAGGCAGGCTATGATGTAGTCGTATTGGATAATCTCTGCAATGCAAGTGAGAAAGTGATCCCCAGAGTAGAAGCCATCACAGGCAAGAAGGTTCCTTTCTATAAGGCAGACATTCTGGACCGTGAAGCTCTGGAAGAGATCTTCAGCAAGGAACAGATCGACGCAGTCATTCATTTTGCAGGACTGAAGGCAGTCGGTGAGTCCGTACAGAAGCCCTGGGAATATTATGAGAACAATATTGCCGGTACCCTGACTCTGGTAGATGTCATGAGAAAACATGGTGTGAAGAGCATTATCTTCTCTTCCAGCGCTACCGTATACGGCAACCCCGCATTTGTTCCCATTACGGAGGAATGCCCCAAGGGACAGTGCACCAACCCTTACGGCTGGACGAAATCTATGCTGGAGCAGATCCTGACGGATATCCAGAAGGCAGATCCCGAATGGAATGTGATTCTGCTTCGTTACTTCAACCCGATCGGAGCTCACAAGAGCGGTACCATTGGCGAGAATCCCAACGGTATCCCCAACAACCTGATGCCTTATATCACACAGGTAGCAGTCGGCAAGCTGAAAGAGCTGGGTGTCTTCGGTGATGATTACGATACCCCCGACGGAACCGGTGTACGTGACTACATCCATGTCGTTGATCTGGCAAAGGGCCACGTAAAGGCTCTGAAGAAGATTGAGGAGAATGCAGGACTGAAGATCTACAATCTGGGAACTGGTGTGGGCTACAGTGTTCTGGACATCGTGAAGAACTTCGAAGCAGCTACCGGCGTGAAGATTCCTTACGTGATCAAACCCCGCCGTGCAGGCGATATCGCCACCTGCTATTCCGATGCTTCTCTGGCAGAGAAGGAACTTGGCTGGAAGGCTGAGAACGGCATCAAAGAGATGTGCGAAGACTCCTGGAGATGGCAGAAGAACAATCCGAATGGATATGAAGAATAATCTATAGTTTAGTAAATGGAAAGTTAGCATAGCTACGAGCCATGCAGAAATAGAGTGGAACAGCGTCGATGGGAGCTTGCGCACAAGCGACGCTGTTTCGCTCTATTTCTGCATGGTTCGTAGCGTAGGGCTGTCATGCAAGGGAGCCTGCCGCAAACATCCTGTTCATTCCATCCTGTCTTTCAATGCTTTTCGAGAAAAAATCACCACCTTCCGACAATCATTCTTGGAAGGACATTCCATCTGACGTGGGCGTTTTGTGCTTTCTCATAATATCTGTACACTATAGGCATTTCTATTGCTTTGGTGCAAATCGCATCAAAATATCAAAATCAGTACAAAAAACTTCTAAATCCAACATTTTTTGTACTGATTTTATTATTTTTCCCATTTTAGCGAAAATAAGCTCTTATAAAAGGCCAAAATCTCCTGCTTTTGTATTTTTTTAGCAAAAAACGGCATTTTCAATACAAACAGAACTTCCGGAGTGGTGGCAGCCCATACTACAGCTGGTTGTTGACATTTTCTTAAAAAGTGTTAGAAGGCAGGGGCAATGCGGACACGATGTCAGCCGGAGATTTTAAGCTGTGGTATGGGATGCTTGAGTATACAGTGCAGGAGCAAATTTGAGTGTGAAAAATCTTCGCTTTACATTTAGAAACTTTTTACGTTGATAAGCTTATCATTAAGAGAAAAACTGTAAAGTGCATTATTTGCAGACGGAGGAAAATGTCTGTATGGTACGGAACACCTGCTCTACTGTATCCGTCATATTGGTCATGGCATTGTCGGTATGCATAGCCTCATCCAGGGACACCACGTTCCGCAGAATCGGGAAAAAGGCATCAATGCCCTCTGCGTTGCAGGCAACGGCCTCTTTGACCACGCAGCCTGAAAAAGCAAGTACCGGTTTTTCATATTTTTTGGCAATCCTGGCAACACCGATGGGAGCTTTTCCCATAACCGTCTGACCGTCAAGGCGGCCTTCCCCGGTGATCACGACATCTGCATCCCGGATATATTTTTCCAGATGGGTTTCTTCCAGAATGATCTTAATACCGGATTCCAGTGTGGCATTGCAGAAGGTAAGAAAAGCAAATCCCATACCGCCGGCAGCACCGGCACCGGGATATTTGGCATCGGCATGAGGAAACTGTTCTCTGGCCAGAGCGGCATAATAAGCCAGCCATTTGTCCATCTGCAGGATCATAGTGGAAGTAGCGCCCTTTTGCGGTCCGTAGATGGCGGAACATCCCTGCTCTCCGCAGAGCGGGTTGGAGACATCGCAGGCTATGCGGAAAGTACATTCCTTGAGTTCGGGAAGCACATGATCCGTAGTGATGGATTCCAGATCCTCCAGTCCTTTGGCTCCGAAGCGGATCTGATTTCCGTTTTTATCCAGAAAGCCAAAGCCAAGTGCCTGCAGCATTCCGACACCGCCGTCATTGGTGGCACTGCCACCGATACCGACAATAAAATGCCGGCAGCCATTCTGGATCGCATCTTTGATGACTTCGCCTACACCGTAAGTGGTGGTGTTCAGAGGATTCTTTTCCTCTCCGCTGACCTGGGTAATCCCGGCGGCACTGGACATTTCAATGATTGCGGTATGGGTCTCGTCGACGATGCCGTAAGGACAGACAACGGGGTGACCGGAAGGACCTGTGACCTGCACCTGTGTCATACGGCCGTCACAGCCGTTTACCAGAGCATCGACGGTGCCCTCCCCGCCGTCCGCCAGAGGACGGACGGTAATATGTGCATCTTTATAAACACGTTTGATCCCCGTGGCGGCGCTCAAACCCGCCTGCATGGAGGTCATACTTCCCTTGAAGGAATCGATAGCTATTACTACATTCATAAGGTTCCTTTCCGCTGCCGCCGGAATTCGGCCGACAACTGTCGTTTTCGTATAGATTTTCGGAAAATGGCATAATTTCTGAGGATATTATAGCAACACCGGAACAAAAGAGGAATGGTTCCCGGAGAAAAATAAAATTTAGCGTGGTACAGTGGCAAAAACATCCTATAAGATCATTGCATCTGAGAAAACAATCCAGTATAATGAAAGAAGTGCACATTTAGATGCACATTACGCATAAGAAGTGGAATAACAGGAGGACGAGCATGATTCAGTTAACACAGGGCGGCGCTTACCTGGTAAACGGTACGGACATCGTAGCGGATACCCCGGAAGCAGCCAGTCAGATACAGGCGAAGACCGGCATTACGATCTCCAAAGAAGAAGCAGCGAAAAACACCATGGCATATGGTATTCTGCAGGAGCATAATACCTCCGGCAATATGGACAAGCTGAAGATCCGTTTTGACAAGCTTACCAGCCATGACATTACCTTTGTAGGTATTATCCAGACCGCGAGAGCATCCGGACTGCAGAAGTTCCCCATGCCCTATGTACTGACTAACTGTCATAACTCTCTGTGTGCCGTAGGCGGCACCATCAACGAGGATGACCACATGTTTGGTCTGACCTGTGCGAAAAAATACGGCGGAGTCTATGTACCCCCTCATCAGGCAGTTATCCATCAGTTTGCCAGAGAGATGTTAGCCGGCGGTGGCAAGATGATCCTGGGTTCCGATTCCCATACCCGTTACGGTGCACTGGGTACCATGGCTATGGGCGAGGGTGGTCCCGAGCTGGTAAAACAGCTGTTGAACCAGACCTATGATATCAACATGCCCGGCGTGGTAGCCGTATACTTAAAGGGTGCTCCCGTGAAGGGGGTAGGTCCTCAGGACGTGGCACTGGCTATCATTGGCGCAGTATTCAAGAATGGCTATGTGAAAAATAAAGTAATGGAATTCGTAGGTCCCGGCGTGGCTTCCCTGAGTGCTGATTTCCGTATCGGCATTGACGTAATGACCACAGAGACCACCTGTCTGTCCTCCATCTGGAAGACCGATGACCAGATCCGTGAGTTCTATGAGATCCACGGACGTACCGAAGACTATAAGGAACTGAATCCCGGCCAGGTGGCATACTATGATGGATTGATCGAGGTGGATCTGGACAAGATCCGTCCTATGATCGCCATGCCGTTCCATCCCAGCAATACTTACACCATCGAAGAGCTGAATGCGAACCTGATGGATATTCTGGATGAGACGGAAAAGCGTGCGAAAGTAAGTCTGGACGGTGCGGTAGACTTCACTCTGAAAAATAAAGTAAAGAACGGCAAGTTCATTGTAGATCAGGGTATTATCGCAGGCTGTGCCGGCGGCGGATTCGAGAATATCTGTGCGGCTGCCGACATCCTGAAGGGCAGATACATCGGTGCGGATGAGTTTACTTTAAGCGTATATCCCGCATCCATGCCCGTATACATGGAGCTGATCCGCAACGGCTGTGCGGCTACCATCTTAGAGACCGGTGCAGTCATGAAGACTGCGTTCTGTGGTCCCTGCTTCGGTGCCGGTGATACGCCTGCCAATAACGCATTCAGTATCCGTCACTCTACCAGAAATTTCCCGAACCGTGAAGGCTCCAAGCTGCAGAACGGCCAGATCGCTTCCGTAGCTCTGATGGATGCCCGTTCCATCGCAGCCACTGCAGCCAACAAGGGTGTGCTGACTCCCGCAACGGACTTCGATGGAGATTTCGGAAAATACAAATATCATTTCGATAGCAATATTTACAAGAACCGTGTCTTCGATTCCCACGGTGTGGCAGACGAGAACGTAGAGATCCAGTTCGGCCCCAATATCAAGGACTGGCCCGCTATGGGGGCTCTGCCTGAGAATCTGGTACTGCAGGTAGTATCCGAGATCCACGACCCCGTAACCACTACCGATGAGCTGATTCCCTCCGGTGAGACCTCTTCCTACCGCTCCAATCCTCTGGGACTGGCAGAGTTCACTTTAAGCCGTAAGGATCCGCAGTATGTAGGACGTGCCAAGGAGATCCAGAAGGCAGAGAAAGAGCGTATGAACGGCGGACATCCCTGTCAGGCAGTTCCAGTACTGAAGGATGTTATGGGTGAAGTAAAGAAACAGTATCCCGATGCAAGTCGTGAGAACACCGGATTCGGTTCCACTATTTTCGCAGTGAAGCCCGGAGACGGTTCTGCCCGTGAGCAGGCTGCTTCCTGCCAGAAGGTATTAGGCGGCTGGGCAAATATTGCCAACGAGTATGCCACCAAGCGTTATCGTTCCAACCTGATCAACTGGGGCATGCTTCCTTTCCTGATCCAGCCCGGAGACCTGCCTTTCAAGAATCTGGATTACCTGTTCATTCCTGGTATTAAGAAAGCCGTGGAAGACAAGGCCGAGGAAATTAAGGCATATGTGGTAACAACCGGAGAAGGCATGAAGGAATTCACCCTGAAGCTGGGAGAGCTGACCGACGAAGAACGTCAGATCATCCTGAAGGGATGCCTGATCAACTATAACCGAGTGTAACTATTCAGAGACATGTGACTAACCATCGCAGATGCGTTTCGCGAAGAGAGGCTGAATAGTTACAATGAGAAGTAAGGAGAAAAAATATGGAATTTAACAAACCGGTATCCAACCCCATGATGGTGGGATCCATTGAATTATTAAAAGCAGAGGACACCCCGGAACACAGACAGATGTTCCTGGATGAACTGCAGAAAGCAAAGTTCCTGTCTCCGGTCGTGATCGATCCGGTGCCTGTGCCCGATGAAAACGGCCGGGTGACCATCGCAAGAGATGCCAAAGTACAGTTCCCGATGCTGTCCACCGAGGACGGTCGGAAGTTCTTCATGGCGTTCACTGACTGGACAGAGCTAAAAAGGTGGAGAGATGAGGAGAATCAGCAGACTTTCGCCATGAACTTTGACGATTATGCGGGAATGCTGCTGCGCAAAGATGCACAGGGCAATATCAGCCCGGCGCTGGGATTCGTGATCAATCCCTTCGGTGGCAACATCGTGGTGACCAGAGAAATGGTAGCCAGCATGATCGCAGCAAAGCTGAAAGCAGCCGGCAGACCGGTGCCTCCTGCACCCGGAACCCCTGGTGCTCCCACTCAGCCCAAACAGCAGTAAATTAACACTAAATAAAATGTCCATAGCGGACGATATAAGTAGCAGAGAGGTGACAAGGCCAGTCACTTCCTGCTACTTATTTTTTACAGTTTGATAATGACACCACGGATGGTAATCAGACAGAGGCATATTATATGTATTCTGTTTCTTTACCATCTTTTTTTAGTTTAACAGTTCAGCCATGCAATATCATATGTTCTGCGTGGGTGCTGGCACACAAAGCAGAACATGCGGTATCACATGCGGCGGTGAACTGTTAAACGTTACAGGAAGCGCGCCCTGTTGGTTCGTGGTGAGGTCGGGGAAAGGAGAAAATTACAGATTTGAGAATTGATTCCGCAAGCATAGGAATGGATTCCGCCAGAAGCTATCACGCTTCTAAGACAAGCGTCAGACGATTTGAGATAACGGATTATCAGGCAGGTCTGACAGATGTATCCACTAAGGGACAGAAGACACCGAATGGTGAGGATACCACACAGAACACGGAGGAACAGGAGAACACTGCAGAGAACACCACGATGACAGCCAAAGACTGGCAGAGTCGTTTGCTGGTATCTTCTGCCAGATGGGATATGCGAAGCAGTGCCAGTGAACAGACATTGTCTACCATCCGGGAATATACGGTGCGTTATATTTTTGATTTATTATTCCCGTCCAGGAACAGCACTTTGCGGGACTGGATGCAGGAAAACGGATGGAGCAGCGGTAATCAGACCGGAAACAGCTGGAATACAGGGAATAGCGTAAATAATACCCAGACGAATTCCGGCAGCACACAGGGAACCGCAACACCTGCATCAGACGTGTTCAATCTGGTCACGTCCCGTGTGAAAATATTGAACTATGTGAGCGAGACCTGGAACATAGAACAGGAGGATACCAGTTTTTCCACCGTGGGAAGCGTACGGACCAAGGATGGCAGAGAGATCAATTTTAATGTAAATGTAAATATGAGCCGCAGATGCGAGGAATACTACAAAGAGCAACTCAATGTAGCAGAATTCACGCTCCATGATCCGCTGGTGATCAACCTGGATACTGATGTGGCAGAAGTGTCGGATCAGACCTTTTATTTTGATCTGGATGCCGATGGCAAGGAAGAAGAGATCTCCGTGCTGAATGGCAGCGGCTATCTGGCACTGGACAAGAACGGTGACGGCACTATCAACGACGGCAGTGAGCTGTTCGGCACCCGGAATGGGGATGGCTTTGCAGATCTGGCGCAGTATGATGAGGATGGCAATGGCTGGATCGATGAGAACGATTCCATCTGGTCAAAATTAAAAATCTGGTGCAAGGATGAAAACGGCAACGACGTACTGTACAAACTTTCTGACAAGGGTGTCGGTGCTATCTGTCTGCAAAACGCTTCTACGGATTTTACCCTGCAGGGAGACCGTAAGGCTCAGGACGGCACTACCAATGCCAATGCGACCAATGCTGTGGTCCGCAAGACCGGTATTTTCTTATACGAAAACGGAAATGTGGGTACGGTACAGCACGTGGATATGGCTGCCTATGCCGCACAGGCATAGAATAAATATAACTATTCAGTTACTTCGCCCTATAAATAGCATCAAATGTTCTTACGAATGCAAACATTCGACGCTATTTACATGGCTCTGAATAGTTTCAAATAAATGCAAATTTCATATCGAAGACATTCTGAATAAAACCCATGAATCGGGCAAGACTATAGGATAAACCAGGGAAAGTGGTTGAAACGATTGTATAGCAGGCAGTTGACTCAGGGAACAGGAAGGATGCGGATAAGATATGAGAAGAAATAAAAAGAGCGGTATTAACAAAGAGCGTATTATAATGTTAGCCTCTTCAGCCTTTGTTCTGGCAGCATTGACCATGACAGGGGTCTATATGAAGGGGCAGAATGTGGAGTCCAGGGATGATGGTTATACCTTGGACTTCACTGCGCTTCCCAACAATGCGGATGACAAATTACAGGAGATCACGGAGAATAACGACGAACATCTTCTGAAGGAGGACGAGAACATCCCCGGACTGACGGCAAATAATACAGCGGGAAATGAGATCGCGGGAACTCCTGTCACCGAGGATGATCTGGACTATATGCCCCAGGAGGTAGGCTCCGGCAACGTAGAGATTCCGGGGCTGACGGATCAGGAGACCCTGCTGGAGGCCGCACAGAAAGAGCAGCAGAATTCCGATGCCGACCGACAAAAGGAAGAGACCGGGGGAAAGCAGACAGCAGGCGGGGATGTGGTCGTTGAGAAGACACTGCACTTTGCAGAAAGCGACGGATTACAGCAACCGGTGCAGAGTGATATTCTGATGCATTACTCTATGGACAAGAGCACTTATTTTGCTACACTGGATCAGTATAAATACAATCCCGCCACCATTTTTTCCGCGGAAGAAGGTACGGCAGTGACCGCCTGTGCACAGGGAAAAGTGACTTCAATCTTCGAAAATGAGGAGATCGGCAAGGCGGTGACCCTGGATCTGGGTGACGGCTATGAGGCCACTTATGGACAGCTGACGGAGATCACAGTGAAAGAGAATTCCTATGTGAATCCCGGCGACACCATCGGCAGTGTGGCAGCGCCCACGAAATACTACAGCACCGAAGGAAGCAACGTATACTTTGCTCTGACCCACAACGGGGAACCGGTGAACGGGGAGGCATTGTTCCGCTGATGTATATTGTAGGAGGCAGGATCCTGACCATGGCGGGCAGAGAGATCCCCGAAGGGATCCTGCAGATAAGAAACGGGAAAATTGCACAGGTAGGTGCCAGAGGTGAGGTGAAGTTACAGCCGGAAGAAGGAGAGCAGGTAGTGATCGCGAAAAATGCGCTGATCATGCCGGGCATCATTGAGGCACACTGCCATATGGGTATCATGGAAGAAAAAAAGAGCACGGAAGGGGATGACTGTAATGAGACAATGGATCCCCTGACACCGGCTCTGCGGGCTATCGATGGTATTAATCCCATGGATGCAGCCTTTGACGATGCGGTGCGGGCCGGAATTACTGCAGCCATGATCGGACCCGGAAGCTCTAATGTGGTGGGCGGCCAGTTTGCCATGGTAAAGACTAAGGGACGCCGGATCGACGACCTGATCCTGAAATCACCGGCGGCCATGAAGGTGGCCTTTGGAGAGAACCCCAAGGTCAATTATTCCGGGCAGAACAAAAGTCCTGTCACTCGTATGGCCATCGCCGCCATGCTGCGCAGGGAACTCTGGGAGAGCAGAGAATATCTGCTGCAAAAGCAGGAAGCGGCGGAGAAGGGAGAGTATTTTGCACCGGATTTTGAAAAAGAGTGCTATCTTCCGGTACTGCGGGGAGACATCCCGTTAAAAGCCCATGTCCACCGGGTGGACGATATTTTCACAGCAATCCGCATTGCAAAAGAATTCGGTATAAAAATGACGATGGATCATTGCTCGGAAGGTCATCTGGTGGCGGAAGAACTGGCGAAGGAAGGATTTCCGGCCATTGTGGGACCGGATCTTACCAGCCGGAACAAGATCGAGGTGCAGAACATGTCTTTTAAGACCGCCGGAGTGCTGAACCGGGCCGGTGTGATGGTCGCCATCACCACGGATCATCCGGTGTCACAGATCCAGACACTGCCGTTGTGTGCCGGACTTGCGGTAAAAGCGGGACTTCCAATGGAGGAAGGTTTCCGGGCCATCACCATTTATCCTGCGAAAATCTGTGGCGTGGCAGACCGCATTGGCAGCCTGGAAGTGGGGAAAGATGCAGACATTGCCATTTTCGACGGAAATCCTATGGAAATTTTCACACGAACCCTTTATACTATTATCAACGGGGAGATCGTGTATTGTAATGTCCCCAGGGAATGACCGGAGGAATATTTTGAGATACAGCAGGAAAAGTGCAGGGATCCTGTCCCTGCTATTACTATTTAACAGTATAGGTATGAACGCCTGCGGGCAGGCAACGGCAGAGACAGGGCATGTAAGCATAAGTATGACCGGCATGGAAAACACACCGGTCATCAACTATACAGTGCCTACGCTGACACCCAATGTGCTGGTGGATCAGCAGGGGTATGCCGCGGTCGGTGAAAAACAGGCAGTGGTGAAGGGCAGACAGCCGGTAGAGACTTTCCGGCTGGTGGACCGGGAGACCGGAGAGACGGTCTATGAAGGCACGGTAAAGCAGACAGATTACAACGGGGAGCTGTCTCTGTACATCGGAACAGCGGATTTCACGGACTATACCGGGGAAGGTGAGTTCTATCTGGAGTGTGACAATGTGGGAAGATCCCTGACATTTTCTCTGAAAGAAGACCACTATCAGGAACTGTTGGAAGCGTTGTGCACGGATGTTCATGACAGATGTCAGGATCGCAGTATTACCGAGGATGAGATCATCACTTTGCTGGAGGCCTGTGAGTGGTATCCGCAGGTGCTTGCGGATGATAATGGCAATGATATCCCGGATCTGCTGGAATCTATTGCCGACTGGCTGGAAAAAACGGCCAACGACACAGAAAAGCCGGAACCGGAGAACATGTGTTACGTGGCGGTGATGGCAAAATTCAGTTATCTGTACCAGAAATATGATGTGCAATATGCCACACAATGTCTGCAGCATGCGTCGTCGGTGTACACCAAGCTGATGTCGACATCCGGCAGAGATGCGGAGAAATTCATGGCGCTGACGGAGCTTTACCGGGCGGCGGGACTATACACTTACCGCAATCAGATCCTGGAGTATAAGGACTTTTTCGAGGACAATACCAGTTATCTGGAAGAAACGGCCTATCTGTATGGCTCCATGACGTATCTGGCCACCAGACAGCCGGTGGATGTGGACCTGTGCACTGTATTCATGGAAAGCATCCGGAATCGGGGCGAGGAGCTGGCCAAACGTTCCCATAACATGATCGATGCCGTAATGAATGTTAACAATGGAACCGAGGATCTGCTGAAGCGGGCAGAAGAATTGTCCTGTGCTAATTATGTGTTATACAGTTATCAGTACACGGAGATTTTAGAGGATTTTCTGCATTACCTGATGGGACGGAACCGGGATTCGGTGAGTTATTATCCCGAAGAGGGAGACGCTGCGGATTATCTGTTACTGATAGCCCAGCAGGTCTCCCTCGCGGATAGACATTAGAAAGATCAGATCAGTTCTTTGTTTTTGAAATAAGTTTCGGAGATAATATTCTGTACGTAGGTGCCCATGCTCTTGCGAGTCTCCTTGTCCAGTTCCTTCGGATAAATAGGCTTACCGTATTCAATGACTACGGTGGCCTTTTTTATTTTCGGAAAATGATCTTCAAATACCGCAGCGGAATTCACAATAGTCATGGGGATAATGGGAACATTTGCTTTCTCTGCGATCTTGAAACTGCCCTCGTGGAAGGGAAGGAAGGTATCCTGGGTCTTGTTGCGGGTGCCCTCCGGGAAGATGCAGATGGAAATCCCGTTTTTGGCTTTCTCAATGGCCTGCAGAATGGTTTTCAGTCCTGCCTTGATGTCCTGGCGATCCAGAAAGAGACAGTGAAGATCTTTCATCCAGATGTTAAGCAGGGGCCATTTTAACATTTCTTTTTTCGCAATATAACCGGTAGGTCTGGGAACACGGACATAGGTCAGCACCACATCGAAAAAGCTGCGATGATTGCCGACGTACAGCACAGCAGTGTCGGTGGGAATGTTCTCTTCCCCGATGGCAATGACTTTCGTGCCGGAAAGACGGATGACCCAGCGGAAGGCCCAGTTTACAATGGCCAGGGAACTGCGGTCCTTAAGACCGGGGTTAAATTTGCCGATGATCCATTCCACCAGCATTAACGGCGTGGACAGGATCAGGAATAATACTACAAATAATACGACGAATATAAAACGGATCATAATAATACCAATGCCTTTCAGTAACCTGCAAACTTTCAGGTGCCTTGGCACCTTGTGCAGGCACAAATTTGCGTGTGAAAAATTAATTTTTCACACTAAACTCCTACGGATTCTTTATTTAGCAATGAAAAGTACGCCTAACGTGCCGGGACCACAATGGCTGGAGACTACACCGCCTGCTCTGGTTTCCAGAATCTCGTCAAAGATTCCCAGACTTTCCAGATAGGAACGAACCGCTTCCACAATCTCCCGGTCGCAGCCGGAGTGGGTGATGAAGACTCTGTCGGGAACGGCATTTTTCAGATCCTCTTCCATATCCTTTGTGTATGAGAGGATGACGGAACCCAGTTTTCCACGGTATTTTTTGGAGGCATCCATGGCACCATCCACCACGACGATCCTGGGATGAAGCTTTAACATACCACCGGCCAGAGCCGCTACCGCGCTGCATCTGCCACCGCGGTGAAGGTAGGTCAGGGTATCTACGACGAAGCTGGCCCGGACTTTGGGACGGATGGCTTCGATGGCAGTAGTGATCTCTGCGGCAGTTTTCCCTTCAGAAGCCAGAATGGCAGCCTGTATTACCTGCAGACCGATGCCGGTGGACAGGTTTGCGGAGTTGATGACGGTGACTTTGTCGGAAGCTTCCAGTTCTTCTGCAGCCAGCCGCATAACGTTGCCGGAGGTGGACATACTGTCGGAGATGGAGAAACAGATGAGCTCCCGGCCTTCTTCCACAAAAGGCTGCATGACGTCCATGGCCTCGGTCAGAGAAGGAGCAGAGGTCTTGGGCGTGTTCTTGTTTTCATCGGACCACCGGAAAATTTCTTCCGGCGTAATATCCACGCCATCGCGGTATTCATCCTCGCCCAGCAGAATGTGCAGAGGCAGGATGGTAATGTCATACTTTTCCACTAATTCCTTTGACAGATCACAGGTACTGTCAGAGATGATCTTAACTGTCTGTGCCATAGAATCTACCTTCCTTTTTATTAGTAATTATTCCCCTTTGGCGATCTGCCTTGCGACATAGACACCGCTGGCGGATGCATGGGACAGGGAATGAGTCACACCGCTGCCGTCACCGATGATGTACAGGCCCTTGTGACAGCTTTCCAGATGTTCGTCCAGTTCCACTTCCATATTATAGAATTTGACTTCCACACCGTAGAGCAGGGTATCGTCATTGGCGGTACCGGGTGCGATCTTGTCCAGTGCGTAGATCATTTCGATGATACCGTCTAAGATACGCTTGGGCAGTACCAGGCTTAAATCACCGGGAGTTGCGGACAGGGTAGGCTCTACCATGCCCTCGGCAATACGCTTCGCATTACTGCGGCGTCCTCTCACCAGATCGCCGAAACGCTGTACGATAACACCGCCGCCCAGCATGTTGGAGAGACGGGCGATACTTTCACCGTAGCCGTTGCTGTCCTTGAAGGGCTCGGAGAAATGCTTCGCTACCAGCAGTGCAAAGTTGGTGTTCTCTGTCTGCTTGTCGGCTCCTTCGTAGCTGTGGCCGTTTACGGTGACGATGCCGTTGGTGTTCTCATTTACGACGATACCGTGGGGATTCATACAGAAGGTACGCACAGAATCCTCGAATTTTTCAGTGCGGTATACGATCTTGCTCTCATAGAGTTCATCGGTCAGATGAGAGAAGATGACTGCGGGCAGTTCCACCCGGACACCGATATCCACGCGGTTGGACTTGGTGTTGATGTCCAGATCTTTACAGATCTGCTCCATCCATTTGCTGCCGCTGCGGCCTACGGAAATAATGCACTTGTCGCAGTCGTAAGAAGCGTTTTCGCAGCAGATACGGTAACCGTCACCAACGGTCTTCACCGTTTTCACCGGGGTATCGAAATAGAAAGTCACTTTATCCTTCAGTTCTGCGTACAGATTTTCCAGCACGATGAAGTTGATATCTGTACCCAGGTGACGTACGGAAGCGTCTAACAGGTTCAGCTTGTTCTGCATGCAGATCTTTTTGAAAGAGGTACCAGCAGTGGAATACAGCTTCGTGCCTTCACCGCCGAACTTCATGTTGATGTCATCCACATATTTCATCAGGTCGATGGCCTGACTCTTGCCGATATACTCGTAGAGAGTGCCACCGAAAGCGTTGGTGATATTGTATTTTCCATCGGAAAAAGCACCGGCACCACCGAAACCGCTCATGATGGAACAGCTCTTACAGTTGATGCAACTCTTGATCTTGTCACCGTCGATAGGACAGTGGCGCTTCTCCAGAGGGTGACCGGATTCGAAAACGGCAATTTTCAGGTCGGGATTCTGTTGCACCAGTTCATAAGCGGAGAAAATCCCCCCGGGACCGGCACCGATAATGATTACGTCATATTTCATAGGGATAAGTTTCCTTTCTCTTTGTTCTCTTGTAAGAATTTGTGGGATGTATACTCATTTTGAACCCCCAAAAACATTCAAAATATAGTATATCATATTTTCAACTAAAATGGGGAATAGAAATATAGCAAAATATGTGATAGAATCATAAGTTATAGCGGTTCTTCTGCAGATGCGGATGAGCGGTGCGGGAAAATAACGGGATTTGGAAGAGAATTGCAGGAAATGAAATTATGGAAGCAACACAGAAGAAAAACAAATATGAAATAGATATGTGCAACGGCACGATTATGGACAAGCTGATCTCCTTTGCACTGCCCCTGATGGTGTCCAGCATTTTGCAGCTGCTGTTCAATGCAGTGGATATCATTGTGGTGGGACGGTTCACCGGAAGTCAGGCGCTGGCGGCTGTAGGTTCCACCACGGCATTGATCAATATGTTCGTCAATCTGTTTATCGGCGTTTCTCTGGGAGCCAATGTATTGTCCGCCAGATTCTATGCTGCCGGGAAAGAGCGGGAGATGAGCGAGACAGTACATACAGCTATGACCTTTGCATTGATCAGCGGTATTGTCATGGTATTCGTAGGGCTGTTCTGCACCCGGGGAGCGTTGGAACTGATGGATACCCCGGCGGATGTTATTGATCAGGCGGCATTATATATGAAAATTTATTTCTGCAGCATGCCCTTTTTCATGCTGTACAATTACGGAGCTGCAATTCTGCGGGCAGTGGGAGACACGAAGCGTCCGCTGTTGTTCCTGATCATATCCGGAGCCATCAATGCGGTATTGAACCTGTTTCTGGTCATTGCTTTTTCCATGGGTGTGGCGGGGGTAGCCATTGCTACAGTGATCTCTCAGGTGATCTCCTGTGTGCTGGTATTATGGTGCCTGTTTACTACGGACAGCTGTTACCGGCTGCAGATTTCAAAGCTGGGAATAAAAGGGGAGTATCTGCTGCAGATCTTTCAGGTGGGGGTTCCGGCGGGGATCCAGAGCGTTGTCATCAATTTCTCCAATGTTCTGCTGCAGTCCTCGGTGAATTCCTTCGGCTCCATCGCCATGGCAGGCTATACGGCGGCCAATAATATCTTTGGATTCCTGTTCGTGTCGGTGAATTCCATTACCCAGGCGTGTATGAGCTTCACCAGTCAGAACTACGGTGCCGGGAAGAAAAAACGTATGGACAGGGTACTGATCGATTGTATGATCCTGTCGGTGATCGTAGCGGTAACGCTGGGTGGAAGCGCCAATCTCTTCGGTCCGCAGCTGCTTCACATTTACACAACGGATGCGGACGTTATTGCCTGTGGAACGGAGATTCTGCTGTATACGACGTTGACTTACTTTTTATGCGGCATCATGGATCTGATTCCGGGAGCCTTGCGGGGCATGGGACATTCGGCGGTACCTATGATATTGTCCATTATCGGTACGGTGGGAACGAGAATCTTCTGGATCTACGGAGTATTCCCAACGCACCGGTCGTTGATGGTACTGTTTTTATCTTATCCGGCCTCCTGGCTGGCAACGATCCTGCTGCAGGCGGTATGTTTCTATTTTGTCAGAAAGAAAGTACACAGCACCATGCCGCAGGAAGAACCATTATAAGCGGTCGGTTTTCGGGAGTGGAAGTCCCGGGATTATCGAGCGTATGTAGGGATTATTTAGAAAATTGAGGGAAATTATGTTAGCAAAATTTAAGAAAAAATATATTGGAGACTGGGATTTTTACCAGAAGTATCTTTTACTGGCTATTCCCATGATCCTGCAGAATGCCATTACCAATCTGGTAAGCTTTCTGGATAACATCATGGTGGGACAGCTGGGAACGGAGCAGATGTCCGGCGTTGCCATTGTGAATCAGCTGATCTTTGTATACAATCTGGCAATCTTCGGAGCTGTGTCAGCTGCCAGCATCTTCGGTGCCCAGTATTTCGGAAAGGGCAATCATAAGGGACATATGTATTCCTTTCGGTTTAAGCTGTATGCCACGCTGTTGGTGACAGGCGGAGCGATCCTTCTGTTCCTGACGAAAGGTTCCGCACTGATCTCCCTGTATCTGACGGATACGGTGGGGAACGGGGCCACGGACCTGGCACTGCAGTACGGACTGGAATATCTGGCCATCATGATGGTGGGACTGATCCCTTTTGCGGTGAACCAGTCCTACGCGACAAATATAAAAGAGACCGGGCAGACCTTTATCCCGATGCTGGCCAGCTTTGTGGCGGTGGGTACTAATGCGATTCTGGACTATCTGATGATCTTCGGCATTGGTCCTTTCCCGGAGCTGGGAGTGCAGGGGGCGGCGCTGGCTACCGTTATTGCCCGTTACATTGAGGCACTGATCGTGGTGATCTGGGCACACATCCATCGGGGAAAAAACCGCTATCTGGAGGGAGCTTACACCGGCTTTGGTATTCCGCTTGCGGAATTGAAGGCGATCCTGATCAAGGGATTTCCGCTGATGATGAACGAGGTGCTGTGGGCAGCGGGCATGACAACGGTGACCCAGTGCTATTCTGTCAGAGGTCTGGACGTGGTGGCGGGACTGAACATTGCCTCCACCATCACGAATCTGTTCAATATTGTCTATCTTCAGCTGGGTTCCTGTATCAGTATTGTGGTGGGACAGTATCTGGGTGCAGGTAAATTGGAGGATGCCAAGGATGCAGACAACAAGATGATCGTATTCAGCGTCTTCTGCTGTGTGATCATGGCGGCATTGATGTTCGTGGTAGGAGGATTTTTCCCGGGTATTTACAATACCACGGAGGAGATCAGGGAACTGGCTACCAGTTTTATTGCGGTATCGGCCATCATCATGCCCTTCTGTGCCTTCAGCCATGCGTCGTATTTTACCCTGCGTTCCGGTGGTAAGACGGTGGTGACTTTCCTGTTTGATTCCGTATTTACCTGGGTGATCGTGGTGCCGGCGGCATATCTGCTGGCGCATTTCACCGGCCTGGGGATCGTGAGCATCTATTTTCTGGTGCAGGGTACGGAACTGATCAAGGTGATCATTGGTTACCTCATGGTGAAGAGTAATGTCTGGGTGGTCCAGATGGTATAAATTACTATTTGTGCCGCCAGCCGAAGGCTGCTGGATGGAGATTGGCATGAAAAATAGGAGAAGGGCGGGAAACTGACATGAAAATGAACATGGCTCAGAAAGTTTTACTGATCATAGGAGGCGCATTTGCGGGGATCGGCGCAGTGCTGACAATGATATTCGGAAGCATCGGCATGGTGTTCCGGCCCATGAGGGCATTTCTGGCATTGCCGCTGTTTTTCCTGATACTGGGCATTTGTTTTATCGCAGCAGTATTATTCGGGCAGCATAAAAAGTCACTCATCGTAAAAAACGGAATCAGATATGCCGCCAAGATCTACGGTTACGTGGAGAATACGGCGTATATGGTAAACGGCAGATTCCCGGTGAATGTGATCGTGCATTATTTTGACAAGAATCAGATCGAGCGGGAGGCAGTGATTCCCACTGCGTTTGAAAAGGGCGCTTCGACCTATCCCATCGGTATGACCATGGATATCTACGAATATCAGGGAAAATACGGTTGGGATCCGGATTCCGTCCGGGATGAGATTCTGCCGGGAGAGCAGGAACTGATGGACGATAAGCCCGTGGATCCTTCCAAGCTTCGCATGACCGCCGTGCAGTGTCCGAACTGCGGTGCTTCCTATCAGGCGGCAGCAGGATATACCGGACGCTGCCCGTATTGCGGAAGCTATCATAATGTAGAATAGCAGAATAGTTGAGCTGGGGTGGATCAGTGGATCGTTTCCTGCAAATACCGCAGCATCGTCTGTGACACCACGGAGTTGGCGGTCTTGGAGAAAGCCAGTCCCAGCGTACGGTGACAACTGGGAGATAGGGGTCTGGAGACCACACCCCGTGCGAAAGCTTTTAATACCAGTTCCTGAGAGATGGTGACACCGAGACCGTTCCGGACGAAGGACATGATCAGGGTATCGTCCCGGAAGCTGTAAGAGATCTTTGGGCGGACAGGGCATTTAGTCAGCAGATGCTGGATGTCGTTGTCACAGCCGGGGGTCTCGATGATCAGAGGATATTCGAACAGTTCCGGCAGGGTGACGCTGTTTTTGGCAGCCAGCGGATGTCCCTCGGGGAAAACAGCGCACAGCGGATCATTCAACAGTGGATAAAAGGTCAGATCATCCGCCACGATGGAGGATAAAAATCCACAATCCACCTGCCCGTGAATGATCCAGTCCCGGATCTCATCATAATTGCCGTCAAAAATTTCTACATCCACTTTCGGATAATTTTCCCGGAAAAAATGAACCACATCCGGCATCCACAGAGCGGTGATGCTGGAAAAACTACCGACCCGCAGTTTCCCCTCAATCTTATTGTTGATATTGAAGGCGGCCTGGCGCAGCTTGTCTTTCTGGTTGACCATTTCCTGAATGTAAGGGATCAGGCGGGCACCGTTGTCGGTGAGGCTGACACCCCGTTTAACCCGGGCAAAAAGCTGCACACCCAGTTCTTCCTCCAGTCCCGCCATCATCTGGCTGATGCCGGACTGGGTATAATTCAGTGCTTCCGCCGCCTTGGAGAAGCTTCCCGTTTCACATACTTTTAAAAATATCTCGTAACGGTCTTTTTGTTCTTTCATGATCTTCACCCTGTAAATTTATGAATTTCAAATTCATCGTTCACCAATTATGCGAGCAGATTGGCTTTCTTGTACTCATTATAGTATAAGCTCACGAATTTTTACATCCTGCTTCGCAGGATATTCGTGAGCTGATGAGTCCAAAAAACAAATGTCTGCTTTGCAGCCACTTATTTTCTCTTGAGACTTATCACATTACAAAAACTTATGTATACCAATAAAAACATTCGTTTTACTGATAGTATAGCATATGCTATCCTCATGTCACAAGTGTTTTAAGGAGCGTGAATCATATGGAAAAGAAAACAAGTAATTTCTCCGGGCAGATCGGTTTCGTGCTGGCGGCGGCCGGAAGAGCGGTGGGTGTGGGCAATCTGTGGAGATTCCCTTATCTGGCGGCCAAGGATGGCGGCTGTCGTGAGACAAGGATGTGATTCTTTCGGTAAGATTAGAGTATCCTACGATGCGGGGGCTCTGAAATCTGCATCCAGCTCAATACAGTTGGACTGCCTTTGTTCCAACAGGGGCAGTTTCTCCTGAGTTGCAGGTTGAGTTTGTTCTGGCAGGATCAGAATATCCTGAGTCACAGGTGCACCGAAATCCGTATCCAGCTCGATACAGTTGGACTGTCTTTCTTCTAACAAGGGTAACTTGTCTTGGGGAGCGAACTGCGTTTCTTCTGGCAAGGGCAGAATGTCTGGAGTCGTTGACTGCGTTTCTTCCGGTAAGATCAGAATATCCTGCGTCACAGGAGCTTCGAAACTTGTATATTGAAGCTGGATGGTTTCGAGGATGCGGTTGAAATCTGTTTCCAGAGTGTACCAGTCTGTTAACGGAATAGTGGCTTCCAGCTGTAGGGTATTTCCCTGTAAAGGGACATCGGGATTGGATAATGTAATGTAAATCCAGTATTTTTGTTCTGTCTGGTAGATCTCGGTATTTTTCCAGCCGTTTAAGTTGCTGTCGGGCAGAGTGATCTCCTCGCTGGTGACGCCGGTGCCGCAGATTCCCGGGACGGGAGCATAGATAAGCGTAAAGGTATCCTCCGGGTATGCGATGTTCCAGAAGATGATAGCATCGGTCGTGGTGGTACCTGCGAAAGTTAAATTGCGGATCTCATAGTCCCAGGTCTCCGGAAGGGACAGGGAGAACTGAACCGGTCCCAGATCACAGATAGCTTCATTCCCCATGGATATCGCCAGATCGTCGGCAGGCCCGTTTTCCGGGCATTCTGTAGGAACGAGGCTTTCCGCGATGACCGGGGCGATTGGCCCGGTGGGGGCCGTGGAATTTTGCACCCCTACAGAATCCTCCAGACCCCCGGTAGAACCACATCCCGCCAAGGAAAGCGTAAGAATCGTTGTCAGTGTTGATAGTAAAATAGCCTTCTTCATAAAGATACCCTCCCAAAATCGTGAAGTGTTATGGTGATCACATTATAATAAGACGAATATTGGGCGGGGAAGTTTCGGTAAATAGAAAGTTTGGTGTAAAAAGCCCCAAAACAACGAATTCCGTACAAAAAAGTTCCGAAATCAGGATTTTTTGTACGGAATTTCTTTATTTTGCTTGTGTAGCGAAAATAGAGACTTTTTACATAGCAAAATCTTATGTTTTTGTATTTTTTTCTTAGAAATTGGCGTTTTGAATACAAACAGAACGCCCTCAGGCAGATGTCTGTCGGAGAGTGTTGATATTTTCTTAACCTGTGGTAAAAAGTCAGGGTGGAACAAACACGATGTTTGCGACAGGCGGTCGGCGACATGGATGTCGCCTGGAGCCGTGCCCGTTTGGATGAGAAATACTTGATCCACGGGTTTAGAAAATTCACACTCGGAGACCGATATCTGCCTGAGGGCCTTCTGCCGCTCTGGGAGTGCGTCCGATAAGGCGGGACGCACGGTATAAAAATAGAGTGAACCAGCCTCGCTTGTGCGCAAGCGCCCATCGAGGTGTTCCACTCTATTTTTGCATGGCTCGTAGCTATGCTACATATAAATACATAAAAATGAAATGACATACGCTTCCGCCCATGACGAAGAGGTGGAACACTTCGTGGGAGCCGAAGAACTTATGTTTCGCATTGAAGATCGGCAGCTTCAGGGCATAGATGACACCGCCCACGGTGTAGATGATGCCGCCGGCCAACAGCCAGAGAAAAGCGGGCGTGGACAGAGTTTTCAGCAGAGGCCCGAATACCAGGACACATACCCAGCCCATGGCAATGTAGATCACAGAGGAAAACCACTTGGGACAGGTGATCCAGCAGGCTTTTACGATCATGCCGACAGCGGCAATACCCCAGACAAGAGCCAGCAGCGTATATCCCAGCTTACCGCCCAACACAATGAGACACACCGGTGTGTAAGAACCGGCGATCAATACAAAGATCATCATATGATCCAGCTTCCGGAAGACCCGGAGACTTTTACCGGTGAGGTCCACGGAATGATAAGTGGCGCTGGCACCGTATAACAGGATCATGCTGCCCATGAAAATGGCCATGGCCAGGAAATTTTCCTGCCCGGACTGTACACCGGCTTTCACTAACAGTGGCACAGCTGCGAACATTGCCATCATCATGGCAATGAAATGGGTAATGGCACTTCCCGGCTCTCTTATGGTAATCTGCATAATAACTCCTCCTTTTCCCGACAGCAGCTGCCGTCTGCAAATCGAATCTATTTAAGATCATTTTATCCGACAATAGTATTTACTATTCAAAATAACAACACGTATTCTGAAATACTTTTATATATAGTTTTCAAAACTACATCTGACAATGCAAATACTACCGCACAAAAAAGGAAAAGTCAATAGTCATTCAGATATTTGGGAGAAAAGTATCAATAAGGATTGGCAGGAAGTCTGTAGATCAACAGCCCTTCATCATCAACCAGTAACTCCGCATTCTCTACCAGACGGGCATTTACTTCCGGATTTGTTGCAATGTAGCCTTCAGAACCTTTATCCCATACAATATATTCAGGCACTTTGTCCGGATAGAGCGTCCAGTATTGGAATAAGCGCTCATCGATGGTCGGAGTGCTGATGGTGGAATAGTTGCAGATCACGTAATCCTCCTGAAGATACATAATGCTCTTATGGCTGGCAATCAGTACTTTGCTGCCCCGGGGAATGAATTCGTCTAACAGACGTCCTCGGATATTATACTCGTAGCCATCGGAATACCGGCCGTAGATTTCTGCCATGGGGCCCTCTTCCGCTTTCTGCCGTGTGACGAAAATGGTGTCGTGACCGTAAATATTATACAACAGAAATCCTTTGTGAATGACGGCAAGTCCCACAAACAGCAGGACAAAAGATTTCCAGAAAACGGGAGATTCCGATATTTCCCGCTCTGCATAGCATAAAGAAACCAACATACCGATAGCCATATAATCGGCAGACTCGTAGAGCATTGTATTGCTGGCTGTAAAAGCGGCAAGGAGCAAAAACAGAGAAGTAATACTTCCAAACCAGAACAATGCCTTATAAACAGGGGCCAATTTGCCAGAAGACTTTTTACGGCGGAAATAACAATAAATGCCCCACAGCGGGAACAGAAGATAGACGAACCCGGGATACTCGATATGCTTTTGCAACCGATACCATACAAAAAGCTGTTCCAGAATCAGGAAAATAATCAACAACAGGAAGAAACGGTAGTTTTTCCGGCATATGAATCGGAAAAAACACCAGAATACCAAAGCAATCACCAGAGCGACCAGCAGATAAGGAAAGGTTTCGCCGAGGCAGGAAAGGTTATCTTTTAATTTCCCAAGCAGTCCGACATCGTGGGAGCCGTCGGTCAGCATTTCTGACAAGCCATCCAGAAACTGCCGGAAAGACATATGAAACAAAAAGTAGGCCAACCAACCCAGACCGCAGACACCACAGGTCCCGAGATAAATCAGAAGATTTTTCAGACGGTTTCCGGCAGCAGATAACAGCCAGATACCGATACATCCGGGAAGTACCACGAAAATACAGGTGGGATAAGAAAGCACAAGAAGGGAAGTGCTTACTCCGGCGGCAATCAGGAAAAAGGCAGGACGGCGTGCAGAGGTACCGCGATTCAGACTAAATTCCAGAAAGCTTAAGAAGACCAGAGTACTGAACCACAGAAGCATATTGGAAAAATCGGGAACGGTACTGTTCTTGGAAATGATATTGTAGTAAAAAACAGCAATGACAAAAGCAGTATTCTCAGTTACAAACTTACGGAAAGTCCGGTAGGTCAGAATACTGATGAGCAACTGTGTAACGACACCTACGATTCGCAGAAAGAGACGGAGTATTTTAAGGTGTGAAACAACTGCATATACAGCCATAAAAAGGCAGCAGAAAAGAACGCGGAAGTCTGATGAGGCTCCCACATTTCCAGAAACATTCTGTCTCCCTGTACCAGACGGTAAGCCATAGATACGGCATACTGCTCGTCAATGTCGAATCCGAAGAAAATAATCTTGACGGTAGCAACTATAGATGCGGCAAGCAACAGATATTTCCACAGATTATGCAGCAATGCGGTTGCAAAATTTTTCTCTTGTGCGGAATAATTGCTGTTCATCTTAATCCTCCTCAATGATCTGGATCTCCAGATAGTCAAAATCGATGGACTCTACAAAACTGTCCTGGGTAAAACGGGTCTTGTTGTGACGTTTAAAGTCTGCAATATTCATATCCAGCCAGATGGGCGTACCGAGATCAAACTGATGGCAGACTTCGTCCAGAGAGTGAAAAACTTTATGGGTACGGGTATCGTCACTGCCGTCCTCGATGCAGGTGTCTTTCAGCATATGATTATTTTTAAAAATTTTGGCCCACATACGGAACATAGAAAATCTCCTTACGCAAAAAATCAGACATATTGGTCGTTAATAATAAATTATAATAGGAAGAGGTTTCCCCTGCAAGCAAAAAAGTCACACAACCATCAGATCCATCTTACATTGTATATGGGATAGCTTTCGTCCGCCGAATCGGCACGTTTGCGAAAGCGTACTATAAAACTGCCCAATCAATCTTAAAAAATAATAAAGGTTTTGTTAAAATTATACATTTTTAAAAGGAGGTATGCTATAATTATCATAAATATCAACGTACGAATGCAGAATTTCCGTAACGAAAAAGCGTCTACGGAAGTAACAAATATGAAAAATGGTCGCAGAGCCTTCTGTGACAGAAGAGATTGAGAGGTAATATGGAGTTTAAGGTAGAAAACGGGGATGGAATCGACAGCTGGAAGGAGGTCACGCTGGTATACAGCGCCGCACTGCGTCAGATGGAGACAAAGATGCAGATTCTGAACGACGAGTTTCAGCATGTACACCAGTACAATCCCATCGAACACATCAAGGCACGGATCAAGACCCCGGAAAGCATTGTGAAAAAGCTCAAACGCTACGGGCAGGAATCCACCATAGATAACATGGTAAAATACATAAACGATATTGCTGGCATCCGCATCATCTGTTCCTTTACATCGGACATTTACCGCATTGCGGATATGATCCGGGATCAGAAGGATATTCAGGTGATCGCGGTGAAGGATTACATTACATATCCCAAAGCCAGTGGCTATAAAAGCTATCATATGATCGTCAGTATTCCGGTCTATCTGTCGGACCGCACGGTGGATACGAAGGTGGAGATACAGATCCGGACGGTTGCCATGGACTTCTGGGCCAGCCTGGAGCATAAGATCCATTACAAATTCGAGGGCGATGCTCCGGAGAGCATTAAAAATGAACTGGTGGAGTGTGCGAGAATGGTGTCTGATCTGGATGCGAGGATGCTGTCTCTGAACGAAGAGATACTAGCCATCAGCCAAAAGAGAGAAGAGGAAAAACAATTAAATAGCGTAACATCCAAATAATCCAAAAGCTTCTGCCGGTGTAATACAAACGACAGAAGCATTTTTAATTCATAGGAAATTTCTTCCTATGAATTAAAAATGCTCCGCAGGGATCGCACTGCGGCGGTTATGAAATATGTCGCAAAAGCGACCCGCCGCAGGCGGAGAATCTCGCAAGCGAGATTCTTTTTTATGGTCAAAACAGTAATGGGATGACAGGAAAATCCCCGTAAAATGAGGAGTGCCCAGACACCTTTCGGCGCCTGGGCTATTATGAAAAAATTTATCTTATATGCTTTGTTATCCGGAAGTCTTATCTCTTCCTTGACTGTATTTAAAGTATACCAACCAATTATGAACAAATTATGAACATGATGTGAAAACTTGGTGAATTTTACGAAAAAGTACAGAAACCAAAAAAGAAACTGTACAAATTGCATAAAAACGCGCAAACCATGAAAACACAGTATTCATGGGGTTTTGGTTGTAACCGGGGAATAAACATGGTAAAATAGGGACAGTTGAAAAGGGAAACTGTTCACATGAGGGACGAAATATGTTTGGAGGAAGATGGATGGATACTTTTATGGATAAACTTGCACAAAAGCTGAATGCCCAGGAAATGATCAAGGCGAATTCCGCGGCTGATGCCGAAGAGATGGATCAGCTGAAAAGCCAGCTGCGGGAATACGACGAGTGCCTGGCACAGATGCAGCAGGTCAATAAGGAACTGAAAGCGATCAATCAGGAGATGGAGAAGCTGATGTCCGAGACCATTGCTCCGGAAGTGACGAAGCTTTCCGAGGAAGGCGTGGCTGCCCTGCAGAAGCTGCAGCAGGAGAACACAGAGAAACTGGAAGCTCTGGGACAGCAGTATACTGCCAAACTGGAAGAACTGCAGCAGAGTACCGAGGTGTTGGACGAGCTTCAGAAGCATGTGGATGAGAAACTGAGCACTACGGAAGAGAATGTACATAAGGAATGCGTAAAGGTATACCGTAATGTACAGGCGGTTGTGGTAGAAGAGAACGAGAAGCAGACCGAAGCCATCGCAGCAAAAGTAAAGGAAAACCTTGGCGGTAAATTGAACGGTGTGCTGGGAGTATCCATTGCAGCAGTAGTTCTGACGGTTGCGGATATTGTTCTTCATGTATTGAGCATTTTGCACATTTTCTGAAAAGGCAGATAAAGTATTCATTTAAGAATGCTGAAATTGATAAGAAAGTAACGGAAATGAGGTTTTACGGAAATGGGAAAACAACTTTGGAAGCCGGGAAATATGCTGTATCCCCTGCCGGTTGTCATGGTGAGCCTGGCTGACCGGGACGGCCGCCCCAATATTATCACGCTGGCCTGGGTAGGAACCGTATGTACCAATCCGCCCATGGTGTCGATCTCCGTACGCCCCGAGAGATATTCCTATCCGATCCTGAAGGAGACCGGAGAATTCGTGATCAATCTGACCACGAAGGAGCTGGCATTTGCCACAGATTACTGTGGCGTGAAAAGTGGACGGGACGTGGATAAATTCAAAGAAATGGGACTGACTCCCATTCCGGCATCTGAGGTGAAAGCACCGATGATAAAAGAGAGTCCGGTGAACATTGAATGTAAGGTGCGACAGATCCTGCCGCTGGGATCCCATGATATGTTCCTGGCGGATGTGGTGGCAGTACATGCCGATGAAAAATATATGGATGAGAAGCACAAATTCCACCTGGAGCAGGCGGAACCCATCATCTATTCCCACGGTTCCTATTTCGGCTGTGGCGAATTGCTGGGAACCTTCGGATATAGTGTAAAGAAGCGATGAGTAACACAGGTAAAAAATTACTTGACGTTTGCCCTCCGTTTCGGTATCATAAGTCATAAATAAGAACATGGTAAATTTTACTACGAAGAAGTAGCATCAGACGGGAGTCTGATGCTTTTTTTTATGCGGTGGCGGGAAAATATCTGCCGGGTACCGCAATCATGGGAAAGTCCGGGTGAAGCATATGACACAGATCGATAAAAACATAGCATTCAATCTGAAAAGAATCCGCAAATCCAAAAATATGAGTCTGGATATGCTGGCGGAGCGTACCGGTGTCAGCAAAAGCATGCTGGGACAGATCGAGAGAGGAGAATCCAATCCCACGGTGTCCACTATCGGGAAGATCGTGGAGGGATTGAAGGTACCTTTTGAACAGTTGATTTATAATAGGAAAGAAATCATGGTGGTGCCGTCTCCGGAAGAGGCTCCGGTATGCAAGGCAAAGGAAGGGGAATACCGGATCTATGTGATGCTGCCCTACGATGCCGGAAGAAATTTCGAGATATATCAGGGCGAGCTGACCAGAAATGCCCGGATGGAAAGCGAATCCCACGGGGAGCAGACCTGGGAATACCTGACGGTGGTATCCGGGGAGGTCGAACTGATTCTGGAAGATTCCAGTTTTCTGGTGAAGACAGGTGGTTCTCTCTATTTTGCCTGTGACAGGAAACATGTCTATCACAATGTGGGTGAGACCAAGGCGGTACTCAACATGATCATTACCACGCAGCGTTAGAGAAAACGCCCCCGCTTGATGGCATCCTTGCCATATTTTGCCCGGATATTATCCAGTGCGGCATCCAGCTTCTGCTGTTTCTCGGAACGGGGAGCCGGAAAATCAAACAGGCTGAGCTGAACCGGTTCGTCTTCCGGCACCAGCTTGGAAGTGCGGATCCCCAGAAGCCGTATGGGAGTGGAATCCCATAATTCGTCGAATAATGCACAGGCATCTTCGTACAGGAGATTCACGGAAGCCGTGGGAATGTCTATCGGCATTTGGTGAGAAACGTTCCGGAAATCACTGTACCGGATCTCCGTGCAGATCTGTCCTGCCAACTGGTGGGAGGCCCGTAGACGCCTGCCCACGGATTCACACAGAGACAGCAATACTTTACAGGCTTCCTCTTTGGTGGTGGCATCGCTGCTTAAAGTGGTGGAGTTGCCGATCCCTTTTGCCTTGGAAGGAGCCAGGACTACTGTGGAATCGTCGATGCCGTTGGCATACTGCCACAGACAACGACCGTGACTTTTTAAATGTGCTTCCAGGATCGCAGGATCCGTCTTTGCCAGATCCCCGATCGTGAGAATACCTAATTTGTGGAGAGTCTCCGCACTGGAATGTCCGCAGGTGAACAGGGCGGAAACAGGCAGCGGCCACATTTTCTGCGCTATTTCCCGCTGATACAAGGTGTGAGTCTTATCCGGTTTCTCAAAATCAGAGGCCATCTTGGCCAGAACCTTTCGATCCGAAATTCCCACATTTACCGTAAATTTAAATTTTTCAAAAACAGAGTGACGAATGAAAGCAGCGGCTTCCTCGGGAGAGACGTAGTTCGCCGCAATGGGCGTATAGTCCATATAACATTCATCGATGCTGACCTGTTCGATGTCGGGGCAGATACCCGCCAGATGTTCCATAAGCATCTGGCTTTTCAGACGGTACATATTATGATCCGGAGAAGCCATGACCAGATGCGGATATTTGCGCAGGGCATTAACCACCGGTTCACCGGTAGTGATGCCGAAAGCCTTGGCGGGAATGGATTTGGCCAGAACCACACCGTGTCTGGTGGAGGTGTCACCGCCTACGATGGAAGGGATCGTGCGCAGATCCACAGGATCCCCCTGTTCCAGACGGGCCAGCGCCGTCCAGCTTAAAAAAGCGGAATTGACATCAATATGAAAAATGACCGGTTCCCTCATGGCGTCTCCTTTCCGGATCAGACCGTTTTATTTACCTCCAGTATAGCATAGATCGGTTCGGGAGAAAACAAAAAAATCGAACAGACATTCTTTCTTTACAAGGCATATAAATGCTGATAGAATCTATATGTTACAAAGTTATTACAGTAAGACAGGTATACAGAATGCCCGAAGGGGGCATACTGTTTTCAGATACGATAGATCGAGAAGGAATTCATGAAGAAACTGACATCTTACTCGAAAAGAGTAAAATATACATATGTGAAAACAACGCTGGCCACTCTTTTTGTGAGCCTCTTTTTCCTCAAAGGGTATGCAGCGTTTGAAAAGACCGGAGAGAATTACTTCCACGTGTTCCTGAACGGCAATGAGATCGGAACGGTGGGCGAAGCAGACAGAGCGGAGCAGCTTCTGCAGGAAGCCAGAAGGAATATCGCTTCCCAGAGTGATGATATGATCTTTGTGGACGCAGATTTAAAGCTGGTCGGTGAAGAAGTGCTGTGGGGAACACTGGACAATGAGGACAATCTGCTGGCAGCCATGGAACGGGAACTGGAGAGCAGTATTCGTGAGACTTCCCACAGATCCTATACAATGAAAGTAAATGAATATATGGTCAACCTGTCCAGCGTGGAGGATGTGGAGTCTCTGCTGCAGGCAGCAGTGGACAAATACGACAGTGAAGACAAATTCAGCGTGGAACTGACTCACGATGCACAGAAGGAATTCAATGTTCTTACCACCGAGGTAGTCAATAAACAGGAACTGACCGCTCAGGAAGAACAGAAGGAAGAATCCATCTATGCAGGCGGTGTACAGTCCGTACTGGATCAGGCGGGCTCCCAGGCAGACCAGCAGGGGGAAAAAGATTTCGAAGACTATGATCTTGGGCTGATGACCATGGACTTTGCGGAAAAGGTGGAAATCGTAGAGACCTATCTTCCGGAAAGCATGTTGACTCCGCTGGATCAGGCAATCGAGGATGTGATCAAGGATCAGGAGACCCCCGGAGAATATGAAGTAGTCAGCGGAGATACCCTGTCGGAGATTTCGATTAAAGTAAATATTCCGATGGATCAGATCATCGCCATGAACAGCGAGACACTGACCGATGAAAATTCTACGATCCGCGTAGGGGACAAGCTGATCATTACCGTGCCGCAGCCGGAGCTGTCCGTGGAGCGCATGGAGCAGAATTATTATGAAGAAATCTATGATGCAGATGTAATTTATGTGGACAACGATTCCTGGTATACGACCCAGACCAAGATTTTGCAGCAGCCCTCCGCCGGTTTCCGTCGGGTAGTGGCGGATGTATCTTATCTGAATGACAGAGAGGTCACCAGGGATATTCTGAAGGAAGAAGTGGTCATGGAGGCAGTTCCCAAGATTGTGGAACGAGGCACCAAGATTCCTCCGACCTATATCAAGCCTATTTCCGGTGGACGTCTGAGTTCCAATTTCGGACGCAGAAAGTCACCTACCAAGGGTGCCAGCAGCTACCATAAGGGTGTGGACTGGTCGGTTCCTACCGGAACTGCGGTATTTGCATCCTGCGGCGGTACAGTGGCCAGAGCCGGATGGGGAAGTGGATACGGTTATTGTGTCTATATCAACCATGAAGACGGCAGACAGACCCGATACGGACATCTGAGCAAGGTGCTCGTCAAGGTCGGCCAGACGGTAAAACAGGGAGAACGTATTGCACTGAGCGGTAATACCGGCGTAAGTACGGGACCTCATCTTCACTTTGAGATCCTCATTAATGGTAGCCAGGTGAACCCGTTGAAGTACCTGAATTAGGGCGTTGTATTTACAAATGTGCGAAAATGTGGTATAAGTGCATAAGAAGGTTTTTCTGATCTGAGAATGACAGAGGTAAGAAACAATGGAACAATACGCAATTAAAGGCGGTAATCCATTAGTCGGTGAAGTTGAAATAGGAGGTGCCAAGAATGCGGCACTTCCTATTCTTGCTGCTTCCGTGATGACGGATGAGACTGTTTATATAGAAAATATGCCGGATGTAAGAGATACGAATGTCCTTTTGAGCGCCATGGAGAACATCGGCGTGATCGTAAAGAGAACCGACCGTCACAAAGTGACTCTCAATGCATCCAACATCAGTGAACTTGTAGTAGAAGATGAAAATATCAAGAAGATCAGAGCGTCCTACTATCTGATCGGTGCTTTGTTAGGTAAATACAAGCATGCGGAAGTGGCACTTCCCGGTGGATGTGATATCGGCTGCCGTGCCATCGACCAGCATATTAAGGGCTTCCGTGCTCTGGGCGCGGACGTGAAGATCGAGCATGGCCTGATCAAGACACAGGCGGAGCATCTGCGCGGCAGCCATATTTATATGGATGTGGTCAGTGTCGGCGCTACCATCAATATCATGATGGCTGCGGTAATGGCGGAAGGCACCACGATTATCGAGAACTCTGCCAAGGAGCCTCATGTGGTGGATCTGGCGAACTTCCTGAACAGCATGGGAGCCAATATCAAGGGTGCCGGTACGGATGTGATCCGTATCAAGGGTGTTTCCCATCTGCATGGCACAGAGTATGCCGTGATTCCCGATCAGATCGAAGCCGGTACGTTTATGTTCGCAGCGGCAGTGACCAAGGGCGATGTGACGGTGAAAAATGTGATTCCGAAGCATCTGGAGTCTATTACGGCAAAGCTTCTGGAGATTGGCTGTGAAGTAGAGGAAGCGGATGACTGTATCCGTGTGGTAGCGTCCAAGCCTCTGCAGCATACCCAGGTGAAGACCCTGCCTTATCCCGGATTTCCTACGGATATGCAGCCCCAGATCACAGTGGCGCTGGGACTTTCCAAAGGAACCAGCATCGTGACGGAGAGTATTTTCGAGAACCGTTTCAAATATGTGGATGAGCTGACCCGTATGGGCGCCAGCATCAAAGTAGAAGGCAACACCGCTATCATCGACGGTGTATCCAGATATACCGGAGCCAATATTTCCGCACCGGATCTGCGGGCGGGAGCAGCACTGGTACTGGCTGCCATGTCTGCAGAAGGATTCTCTACTGTGGATGATATCCGCTATATTGAGAGAGGTTATGAGGATTTCCACCTGAAATTACAGGGACTGGGAGCCCAGATCGAGTTGGTCGAGACGGAGCGGGACCTGCAGAAGTTCAAGCTGAAGATCGGTTAATGAGTGGATTTCTCATAAACCACAACAGAATGACATTTTGAAAAAAATGTCTGTTGACAAAACAGGTAACTCATAGTAAGTTAATTAGCGTAGAAAAGTTCATATAGACTTTCCCTTATTCAGAGTGGTGGAGATACATAGGATCGATGAAGCCACGGCAACCCCGCAGAATGCGGAAGGTGCCCACCTGAGCGAATAACTGTCGAACAATAAGAGGATTTGATCGCACAATAAATCAGTCCGCTTATGAAAGCGGACTTTTTTGCATCATTCAGAGCTGTCGGCATTGAAAATTTGATTTTACGAATGAGGCTCTGAATGACAGGACTTTAGCAACTCATACACTAGACCCTCTTCCCGCAAGGAAGCAGAATGGAGGACAAATGGAAAAACGTTTATTTACATCGGAGTCCGTAACCGAAGGACATCCCGACAAAATCTGTGATGCCGTATCTGATGCGGTACTGGATGCGCTGATGGAGCAGGATCCGTTCAGCCGTGTAGCATGTGAGACCTGCACCAATACCGGTTTCGTACTGGTAATGGGTGAGATCACCACCAAGGCAAATATTGATATTCCCGCTATTGTTCGTAAGACCGTGACCGAGATCGGCTATGATTCTTCCGAGAAGGGATTCGACGGCAACACCTGTGCCGTTATGGTATCTCTGGACAAGCAGTCCACTGATATCGCCATGGGCGTAGACAAGGCCCTGGAAGCAAAAGAAAGCCACATGACCGATGAACAGCTGGATGCCATCGGTGCCGGAGATCAGGGTATGATGTTCGGCTATGCTACGGATGAGACTCCGGAATATATGCCGTATCCCATCTCTCTGGCACACAAGCTGACCAGACAGCTGACCAAGGTTCGTAAGGATGGTACACTTTCCTATTTAAGACCCGACGGAAAGAGTCAGGTATCCGTAGAGTATGATGAGAATGGCAAGCCTTTTCGTCTGGAGGCAGTCGTTCTGTCTACCCAGCATGACGAACATGTATCTCAGGAGCAGATCCATGAGGACATCAAGAAGTATGTATTTGATCCTGTTTTGCCCGCAGACATGATCGATGCAGACACCAAGTTCTTCATCAATCCTACCGGACGTTTCGTAATCGGCGGACCTAACGGCGACAGCGGACTGACCGGCCGTAAGATCATCGTAGACACCTACGGTGGATATGCACGTCACGGCGGCGGAGCATTCTCCGGCAAGGACTGCACCAAGGTGGACAGAAGTGCGGCATACGCAGCACGTTACGTTGCCAAGAATATCGTAGCGGCAGGACTGGCTGAAAAGTGTGAGATCCAGCTGTCTTACGCTATCGGTGTGGCACATCCTACTTCCATCATGGTAGATACCTTCGGTACGGGCAAACTGCATGATGATAAGCTGGTGGAGATCATTCGTGAGAACTTCGACTTAAGACCCGCAGGCATCATCAAGATGCTGGATCTGCGCAGACCTATCTACAAGCAGACCGCTTCCTATGGCCACTTTGGACGTACCGATGTGGACCTGCCCTGGGAGAAGCTGGACAAGGTGGATTTATTGAAGAAATACCTGGCATAGTTACGAGCCATGCGAAAATGAAACAGGAACTGTTCCCGGGAGTTTACTCACAGGGAACAGTTCCTGTTTTGATTTTTATGCGGCACATGTATGAATGAAGCATGGCGTTTTATTTGGTTTCCTCTGTCTCCTCGGTCTCGTCCGTCTCTTCCTGTCCATACTCTCCGATATGGAACAGCTGCTGTTCTCCGGAGGTAGTGACATGCACACCTTTTTCTTCCAGCTTCAGATCCTTGACATACATGGTCTTCGTAGTCTGGGGCAGAGCGGCCAGATCAATTTCAACGGGCTCCAGCAGATGTGCGGGATCTGCTTTGTAATGCACCTCGGACAATTCTGCTTCGAAGATCCCCTGTACCTTGTCTTCGTTCACATAGACAATGGGAACAGTAGCGGATACGATTTCGCCGGCTACCAGAGCCTGAAAGTCCAGAGCCATATATTTCTTGGTCAGAGGATCAAAATCAATATTTTTTACCAGAACATCTACATTCTTACCATCCAGTTCCAGATAAGCCTGGGTGCCTTCTTTTGCATTCTTGATAAAAGCGGATGCATCCTTCTCTGTGAATTTCAGGGAAACATTCTCTTTCATTTCTTTTCCGTACAAAACACCGGTGATAAAACCGTCTCTTCTTAATTTCTTTGCTTTTTCGTCAGGATTTCTTTTTTCAGCTTTTAATGTCAACATAATGATGACCTCCTCGATCTCTACGTTTGTTTCGTGTAGATGAGAGCTTGTAGAAGTTCTTTTTGCACTATGGTTATTATAGCACATATAGAACAAAGTAAACAGTTAAAATGTCACAAAAATAACAGAAAAAAAGTGGGATTTACAAGCAAATTTCAGAAAACAATGTGAAGCGGCACTCTTTGGCATCTACGACATGAAACGAAAATATGTAAAACACATGGAAATATTCGTTTCAAAATTGTGTGCGTATGATGATATATCTGAGAAAAATTTACAACTGCATTACAAGAACACGTTACAACAATAAAGTAAAAGGTTGCGTAAAAAGGTAAAATGGGGTATACTTGTCACAAATACATTTGAATTTACTGGGAGGACATAAGGATGGATATGAATATTGTATGCCTGGATCTGGAAGGAGTACTGGTGCCGGAGATCTGGATCGCTTTTGCGGAGGCCAGCGGAATCCCGGAACTGAAGAGAACCACCAGAGACGAGCCGGATTACGATAAATTAATGAAATGGAGACTTGGTATTCTGAAGGAACACGGTCTGGGACTGAAGGAGATTCAGGAGACGATCGCAAAGATCGACCCCATCCCCGGGGCGAAGGAGTTTCTGGATGAGCTGCGTTCCATTACCCAGGTCATCATTATCAGTGACACCTTTTCACAGTTTGCGGGCCCTCTGATGAAAAAACTGGGTTACCCCACCATCTTCTGTAATTCCCTGGAGGTAGCTGACAACGGTGAAATCACCGGTTTTAAGATGCGTGTGGAGAATTCCAAGTACACTACGGTGAAGGCATTGCAGTCTATCGGCTTCCAGACCATCGCCAGCGGTGACAGCCACAACGATCTGGGCATGATCCAGGCCAGCAAGGCAGGGTTCCTGTTCAAGAGTACCGAACAGATCAAAAAAGATCATCCGGAGCTTCCAGCCTATGAGACCTATGACGAACTGATGGCAGCCATCAAAAAAGCATTATAATCTCCTATATTACTATTACTATGAAAAACTCTCCGGACAGATGTTATTCTGTTGAGGAGAGTTTTCTGTGTATACAGTGAATGCGTTTAATGGAGAATATTGATCCGCCACACACGGAAAACAGGGAAAAGACAAATAAAATATAAAAATATAATCGAAATTAAAAAAGTTATTTACATATTTTTACAAAATGTTACAATATTATAATATGACTTGTTATCACCAATAGTAAGGAGAGGAAAATGTTCGAAAATTTGAAAATCAGGCAGCGCCTGAAAAAAGCTTTTGCCATTATTGTAGTTATATCATCTATTGCAGGAGTGCTCGGAGCACTGGCAATGATCGTTACCATGAACCGCTATCAGCATGCATTGACCAATTACGGTTTTTCACAGGGAGATATCGGTAAGGCCATGACTGTATTCACGGATGTAAGATCCGCAACCCGTGGAATCATAGGATATAACGACCCGGATCTGGTGGACGGTCTGATCACGACTCACGATGAGAAGAAGCAGGCTTTTCTTGAATACTGGGAAGTTGTCGGCGAGACTGTTGTTTCTTCAAAGGAGAAGGAACTGTATGATCAGGTAAATGAGCAGATTCAGCAGTACTGGGAGCTGGATCAGCAGGCCATTAATACCGGTAAGGTGGATATGGAAGAGAAGCGTATGCAGGCACAGGAGCTGATGCAGAATCAGGTAGCACCGCTTTATAATGAAATTTATGATACCATGCGTGAACTTATGAACGAGAATGTCCGTGAAGGAGATTCCCTTTCTTCCATACTGAATATCATGGGATTTATCTTCCTGCTTATCATTGTTGGTGTGATCGTGCTGGCAATTATCATTGCAACGAGAATGGAACATGCAATCTCTCAGGGAATCGCAGCACCGCTGGATGCATTGGCAAAGCGTCTGGAGACTTTTGCACAGGGTAACCTGTCCGATCCGTTCCCGACACTGAACAGTAAGGATGAGATCGCTGACATGATTCATTCTGCAAATGAAATGGCAGAAAAGCTGAGTTTTGTCATTGCCGACACCGGAGAAGTTATGAGCCAGATGGCAAACGGCAATTACAACATCACTTCCAAGAACCCGGATATGTATCAGGGTGATTTTGAACAGTTGTTTCTGTCTATCCGTAACATGAAGACACAGATGGTTCAGACACTGCGTTCCATCGAGGAGTCTTCCAGGCAGGTATCCGCAGGTGCAGCTAACCTGGCAGATGCTTCCCAGAACCTGGCAGAGGGCGCTACCGAGCAGGCAGGTGCCGTAGAAGAACTGCAGGCTACCATTACCAACATTACTTCCAATATTGAGCAGGCTGCTGAACAGGCACAGGAGTCCTATGAGCAGGCCAGAAAATATGCGAACGAAGCAGATAACAGCAGAGCAGAGATGAAGGCTATGGTGGATGCTATGGCCAGAATCAGTGATACTTCCAACAAGATCGGCAATATCATTTCTGAAATCGAGGATATTGCATCCCAGACCAACCTGTTGTCCCTGAATGCTTCCATCGAGGCAGCCAGAGCAGGTGAGGCAGGCCGTGGATTCGCTGTGGTTGCTGACCAGATCCGTCAGCTGGCAGAGCAGAGTACCAAGTCTGCTGTAGATACCAGAGACCTGATTGAAGGTTCCATGCAGGAGATCAAGGAAGGCAACCAGGCTGCAGACAGCGCTGCTGCTTCCATCGAGATCGTAGTAGACGGTATCGGCAAGATTGCAGAGTCTTCCCGCAGTATCAGCGAGATCTCCAAGGACCAGGCCAATGCCATGGATCAGGCAGAGCAGGGTGTCAACCAGATCTCCGAGGTAGTACAGTCCAACTCCGCTACCGCAGAAGAATCTTCCGCTACCAGCCAGGAATTGTCTGCACAGGCAATCTCTCTGGATGAGCTGATCAGCAAGTTTATTCTTCCTCAGGAATAAGAACGGCTGAGACATTGAGAAAAATATAGTACAGCTGGAAAAGCAGGTATCGGCAACGATGCCTGCTTTTTTTCTCTGACAGGAAGTGGACAAGGCTGCCCGGAATGGGATATAATTACAGGGAAACAGAATTGCGGACACAGAGAATGAAATAATGAAATGAGGTAAGCATAGGAATGGATCAGGAGCAGACACCCCACAAGCGCCGGGTGCGTTATAAAGGAAAATATCCCAGAAAATTCGAGGAAAAATATAAAGAATTACAGCCGGAAAAATACGGGGATACCATAGCCCATGTGATTCAGAAGGGAAACACTCCCGCAGGCATGCATATCTCCATTATGGTAAAGGAGATTCTGGATTTCCTGAAGATCCAGCCGGGAGAGACCGGATTTGATGCAACACTGGGCTACGGTGGGCATACGAAAGCCATGTTGGATCAGCTGCAGGGGCGTGGGCATATCTATGCCACAGACGTAGATCCGGAGGAGTCTGCCAAGACGAAGAAACGACTGGCAGAGGCCGGTTACGGAGAAGAGATTCTGACCATCAAATTACAGAATTTCTGCACTATAGATGAGATTGCAAAAGAGGTCGGAGGATTTGATTTTATTCTGGCAGATCTGGGAGTATCCTCCATGCAGATCGATAACCCCAGCAGAGGTTTTTCCTTCAAGGTGGACGGACCGTTAGACCTCAGACTGAACCAACAGCAGGGCATCAGTGCGGCAGAACGACTGGATACCATCACAAGAGAAGAACTGGCGGGAATGCTTTATGAGAATTCAGACGAGCCCTACTGCGAGGAGCTAGCGAGGGCCATTACCGATGAGATACGTAAGGGACATCGGATCGATACCACGACGAAACTGCGGGAAGTCATTGAGAAGACTCTGGATTTTCTCCCGGAAAAGGAGAAAAAAGATACCATCAAGAAGACCTGTCAGAGGACGTTCCAGGCTCTGCGTATTGATGTGAACCGTGAATTTGAAGTATTGTATGAGTTCATGGAAAAGCTGCCGGGAGCCTTGAAACCCGGCGGAAGAGTAGCTATCCTGACTTTCCATTCCGGCGAAGACAAGCTGGTGAAGCAGGCATTGAAGGAAGGCTACCGGAACGGCATTTATGCCGATTATGCGAAAGACGTGATCCGCCCTTCTGCGGAAGAATGCGTACAGAACGGCAGGGCCCGTTCCACGAAGATGCGCTGGGCAATCCGGGCAGAAGCATAGACTGACAGATGGAACAAAGGAGGTGTGGGAATGACTGTTATGGAATTTATCAATGCACACAGGGAGGATATGGAACCCTGTGAGTGTGTGATCCTGCCGGACGGCAGTGTGGAAGAGCCACAGCCTTCTCATATCAAAAAGCTGGAGGAAATCTCCGGCGAAGATAAACTGACACTGAACAGCCGTATGGAGAAAAATATGGAGCCTATATTTTTCATGGTGGAGTATACCGGCTGTATGTTAATATGGAGTACCCGTGTAGTGGTGCCGTCACACCCGACACCGGCACAGGAAGAGACGTTGGAGACATTGCATTTTGCGGCAATGCTGGCCCCCGGTTATCATAGAGAACAGGTGGGACCGGTCTACGAGGAATGCGTCAGAAGAGCAAAAGAACTGCACTAGAAAGGGAATGGCAAAATGGCATTTACACATCTTCATGTTCATACAGAATATTCGCTGCTGGATGGATCCAATAAGATCAAAGAGTATGTGGCCAGAGTCAAAGAGCTGGGAATGAACAGTGCGGCAATTACCGACCATGGTGTCATGTACGGTGTAATCGATTTTTACCGTGCCGCGAGGGAAGCCGGCATCAAGCCAATCCTGGGCTGCGAGGTGTATGTGGCGCCGAATTCCCGTTTTGACAAAGAACTGACCGGCGGAGAGGATCGCTATCATCATCTGGTGCTGCTGGCAGAGAATAATACCGGTTATGCGAATCTGATGAAAATCGTCAGCCGTGGCTTTACGGAAGGATATTATTATAAACCCCGTGTGGACATGGAAGTGCTGCAGGAGTTCCACGAGGGAATTATCGCATTGTCTGCCTGCCTTGCAGGTGAAGTGCCCCGGTTTATTCTGAAGGGAATGAAGGACGAAGCGAGAAAAGCAGCCCGCAAATACGAGGCCTGCTTCGGCAAGGGCAATTATTTTCTGGAACTGCAGGATCACGGTATCCCGGAGCAGCGTACCGTGAATATGGAACTGCTCCAGATGAGCAGAGAACTGGACATTCCGCTGGTAACCACCAACGATGTGCATTACACCTATGCTGAGGATGCGATTCCCCACGATATTCTGCTGTGTCTGCAGACCGGCAAAAAGCTGGCGGACGAGGATCGCATGCGTTATGAGGGCGGTCAGTATTACGTCAAGAGCGAAGAGGAAATGAAGGGACTGTTCCCCTATGCATGGGAGGCCGTGGAGAATACCCAGAGGATTGCAGACCGTTGTAATGTGGAGATAGAGTTTGGCGTGACGAAGCTGCCGAAATACGATGTGCCGGAGGGGTACGATTCCTGGAGCTACCTGAATAAGCTCTGCGATGACGGACTGGCAGAGCGTTACGGTGACGGTGACCAGCCTGCCGGGGAGACCGGACAGACCCTGCGGGAACGTCTGGATTACGAGCTGGGTGTCATCCGCAGAATGGGATATGTGGACTATTTCCTGATCGTATGGGATTTCATCAACTATGCGAAAGAGCACGGGATTCCAGTGGGACCGGGACGAGGTTCCGCTGCGGGAAGTATCGTGGCATATTGCCTGAAGATCACCAACATTGATCCCATTCATTATAATCTGCTGTTTGAACGTTTCCTGAATCCGGAACGTGTGTCCATGCCCGATATTGATGTGGACTTCTGCTTCGAACGGAGACAGGAAGTCATCGATTATGTGGGCAGAAAATACGGCAACGACAAGGTGGTGCAGATCGTTACGTTCGGTACTCTGGCAGCCAAGGGTGTCATCCGTGATGTGGGACGTGTTATGGATCTGCCCTATGCGTTCGTGGATTCCATTGCCAAGATGGTACCCAACGAACTGAATATTACTTTGAACAAGGCATTGGAAATGAATCCGGAATTCCGCAAGCTTTATCAGGAGGATGAGCAGGTGCATCATCTGATCGATATGTGTAAGCGCCTGGAAGGACTGCCCAGACATACCTCCATGCACGCGGCGGGGGTGGTCATCTGTCAGAAGGCGGCGGATGAATTCGTGCCGCTGTCCAGAGGCTCCGACGGTTCCATCGTCACCCAGTTTACCATGACGACATTGGAAGAACTGGGACTGCTGAAAATGGATTTCCTGGGACTGCGTACACTGACTGTGATCCATGATGCGGTAAAATTCATCGAGAATACCACCGGCAGACACATTGATGTGGATGTCATTGACTATAACGATCCGAAAGTACTGGCTTCCATCGGCACCGGCAGAACGGAAGGTGTGTTCCAGCTGGAAAGTGCCGGGATGAAGAGCTTCATGAAGGAACTGCGCCCCCAGAATCTGGAAGATGTGGTGGCTGGTATTTCCCTGTATCGTCCGGGTCCTATGGATTTTATTCCGAAATACATTCAGGGTAAAAATCATCCGGATGCGGTAACTTATGCCTGTCCCCAGCTGGAGCCGATCTTAAAGCCCACCTACGGCTGTATTGTATATCAGGAACAGGTAATGCAGATCGTTCGTGATCTGGCGGGCTATACACTGGGACGAAGCGATCTGGTGCGCCGTGCCATGAGTAAGAAGAAACAGTCCGTCATGGAAAAAGAGCGGGCCAACTTCATCTACGGCAACCCGGAGGAAAATGTCCCCGGCTGTATTGCCAACGGCATTGACGAGCAGACAGCAGGGCAGATCTACGATATGATGATGGATTTTGCCAAATATGCGTTCAACAAGTCCCATGCGGCCTGTTATGCGGTAGTGGCTTACCAGACAGCGTATTTGAAATACTATTATCCCGTAGAATTCATGGCGGCGTTGATGACTTCCGTCATCGATAACCCGAAAAAAGTATCGGAGTATATTTTGAACTGCCGGAACATGAATATCGCCATTCTGCCGCCGGATGTAAATGCGGGAGAAGCCGGATTCTCTGTGACAGACGGCAAGATCCGCTATGCCCTGACAGCTATCAAGGGTGTGGGACGTCCCATCATTGACAGCCTGGTACAGGAGCGTAAGGAAAGAGGCCCTTTCACGAATCTGAAGGACTTTATTACCCGCATGTCCGATAAAAAAGAGATGAATAAGCGGGCTATTGAGAACCTGATCAAAGCAGGAGCCATGGACGGACTGGGCGGTACGAGAAAACAGTTCATGAGTGTCTATGTGCAGATCGCGGACCATATTGCCCATGATAAAAAGAACAATCTGGCCGGACAGATCTCCCTGTTTGACATTGCAGGGGAAGAAGATAAGGAAGAATTCGATATCCGGATGCCGGATGTGGGCGAATACAATAAGGAGATGCTGTTGGGCTTCGAAAAAGAGGTGCTGGGTGTCTACGTCAGCGGTCATCCCCTGGAGGAATATCAGGAGCTGTGGCAGAACTGCATCAGCAATACTGCCGGGGATTTTGCCCTGGATGAAGAGACCGGAGAGGTGCAGTTAGTCAGGGACCAGGCCAATGCAGTCATCGGAGGATTGATCGCGGACAAGACAGTAAAATACACTAAGAATGACAAGATCATGGCATTTTTGAATGTGGAGGATCTGATCGGTAATGTGGAAGTCGTGGTATTTCCACAGGTGTACGAGCGCTACAGTACCTTGCTTGTGGAGGATGCGAAGGTGTTTATCCGGGGCAGAGTATCCCTGGAAGAAGACAAGGACGGCAAGCTGATCTGCGACCAGATTATCAGTTTCGAGGATGCGCAGGCTGCGAGAGCGGCGAACCAGCCCCTGTTCCCCAGAAATTACGGAGGCCGGGGCGGCAGCAGCCGCGGCGGATCCTACGGAAACGGAAGTGGAAATGGCGGTGCCGGTGGATACCGGAATGCCGGGAACGGCTACGGACAATACCAAAATGACGGTATGAACAGCAGCAGTATGTCGGTGGGACAGACCGGTCAGGCAGCAGGACAAATGCAGTCCGGGCAGCGTACACAGGCAAATGGAACCCCTCAGAAAAAAGGCATGCCGGCGGGAGCCTGGATCCAGTTCCCCAATATGGAGGCCTATAAGACCAGAGAGCAGGAACTGCTGCAGGCCATTGCGGATTCCGACGGGGATGACGATGTGGTGATCTATCTGCGGGACATTAAAAATATTAAGATCCTGCCCCAAAATCTCCAGGTAAAAGCTGACGGGGCATTAATGGAAAAGCTTACAGTGCTGTTCGGAAAAGAAAATGTTAAATTTATAACGAAACCTATTGAAAACCGCTCAAAAATAGATTAAAATAAGGAATCGAGAAGAGAAAACTATTCGTTCGTTTACTTAGGAGGTAACAGTCATGGCAAAAGAGATTAAGACGATCGGCGTATTGACCAGCGGCGGTGATGCACCGGGAATGAACGCTGCTATTCGTGCAGTTGTTCGTACAGCCATTGCAAGAGGACTGAAGGTTAGGGGAATCAAAAAAGGCTATCAGGGTCTTTTGAATGAAGAGATCATAGATATGGAAGCCAAGGACGTATCCGATATCATTCAGCGCGGTGGTACGATCTTAGGAACCGCACGTTGTCTGGAGTTCAAGGAAGCGGAAGGACAGAAGAAGGGTGCTGAGATCTGCAGAAAGCACGGTATCGACGGTATCGTTGTCATCGGCGGTGACGGTTCTTACCGTGGTGCACAGGCACTGTCCAGACTTGGTATTAATACTATCGGTCTTCCCGGAACCATCGACCTGGATATTGCATGTACCGAGTACACAATCGGTTTCGATACTGCTGTCAACACAGCAATGCAGGCAATCGACAAGGTTAAGGATACTTCTTCCTCTCATGAGAGATGCAGTATCATCGAGGTAATGGGCAGAAATGCCGGTTATATCGCTCTGTGGTGCGGTATTGCCAACGGTGCCGAGGATATCCTGCTTCCCGAGAAGTACGATTACAACGAACAGAATATTATCAATAATATCATTACCAACCGTAAGCATGGTAAGACCCATCATATCATCATCAATGCCGAGGGAATCGGACATTCCACTTCCATGGCCCGGCGTATCGAGGCTGCTACCGGTATTGAGACCCGTGCTACGATCTTAGGTTACATGCAGCGTGGCGGAAGCCCTACTGCCAAGGATCGTTACTATGCATCTATCATGGGTGCTTACGCAGTAGATATCATGCTGGAAGGCAAGACCAACCGTGTCGTAGGTTATCAGCATGGTGAGTTCATCGATTTCGATATCGAAGAGGCTTTGCAGATGCAGAAGGGCATCAATGAGTACCAGTTCGAGGTATCTCATCTGCTGTCCATCTAATTTAATTTAACAGTTCAGACTGCGAAGCAGGCACTTTTATAAATAAGAGTGTCTAAACGGATATGAAGACAAAGGCGTTTCCCATTGCGTGGAAACGCCTTTTTGACTATAATAAACTCATCCATAGAATGCATCCCGACTGCTTGCAGGCAGGGGATCATTCTATGAGAGGAGTAAACAAACATAAGTAAGTAGGGTGATTAGCCCGGATTACGCATGTTTGTTATGGTTTCGAAAGTTTGCAGAACGGAGAAACCATATTATTATGATGTTTAGGAGCGGTTAGCAGACAGATATGATCACAAGCAACAACAATGCAAAAGTAAAACAGGTGGTGCAGTGGCAGACCAAGGCAAAGGAGCGCCGCAAGGATCACGTATTTCTGGCAGAAGGTATCAGAATGTGTGAGGAGGCTCCGGTAAAAAACGTGCGGGAGGTCTACCTTACGGAAGAACTGGAGCAAAAGATCCGGCAGAATGCCCAGAACGGAGACACAGCATTCTGGGACAAATTGCAGCAGACCGGTTACGAGACCGTATCCCCGGAAGTCTTTGCCAAAATGGCGGATACCCAGACCCCCCAGGGCATTCTGACAGTGCTGGAACAGCCGGTCTATGACCTGACACAGCTGTTGGAACAGCCGGATCCTTTATTTCTGATGCTGGAAAATCTGCAGGATCCGGGCAATCTGGGAACCATGATCCGTACCGGAGAAGGAGCAGGGATAACGGGTGTTATCATGAACAACCAGACGGTTGATATCTTTAATCCCAAGACCATCCGTGCCACCATGGGGTCTATTTTCCGGGTACCCTTTGTCTACGTGCCGGATCTGGCACTGGTGCTGGAACAGATGCATGCAAAAGGTATCTACACCTATGCGGCACACTTGAAAGGACAGGAATACTACGATTCCTTTTCTTTCCGGGAGCCTACGGCGTTCCTCATCGGTAACGAAGGAAACGGCTTATCCAAGGAAATCTCCGACCAGGCAGGACAGTATCTCAAGATCCCCATGGAGGGCAGGGTGGAATCCCTGAATGCCTCCATTGCAGCGGCCCTTCTGATGTACGAGGCCCACAGACAGCGAAGCGCAAGACTGTAACTATCCCGGACCCATTTGCTTTATAGATATTATCAAATGCCAGGCATTCGATGCGCAGCCGATAATATTTACATGGCTCTGAATAATTATGATGTCGGGGTCAAAAGCACCCGACACCATAATAATAGAAGAAAGACAGAACAGGAGGAAAGATATCATGAAGATCGGATTTATCGGACTGGGAAATATGGCCACTGCCATGATCGGAGGAATGTTGCAAAAAGGAATTGCAGCTCCGGAGGACATCATTGGTTCAGCCAGAACAGAAACAACAGTAGAAAAAGTTAAAACAAAATTTAATATTAACACAACAACGGATAACAAAATCGTAGCGGCACAGGCAGACATTCTGTTCCTGGCAGTGAAACCCATCTTTTTCCCGGAGGTGATCGACCAGATCAAAGATGTCGTGGCAGAGGATAACCTGATCGTCAGCATTGCGGCAGGAAGAACTCTGGACTATCTGAAAGAGGCTTTCGGCAGACCGGAATTGAAGCTGATCCGCTGCATGCCCAATACTCCGGCACTGGTACTGGAAGGCTGCACCGGTGTCTGTGCGGAAGAAAACGTCACGGAGGAAGACATGGAGCAGGTACTGGCACTGTTACGTTCCTTCGGCATTGCCAGTGTGGTACCGGAACGGCTGATGGATGTAGTCGTAGGTGTCAGCGGTAGCTCCCCGGCCTATGTGTTCATGTTCATTGAAGCCATGGCAGACGAGGCAGTAGCCGCCGGAATGCCCAGAAAACAGGCTTATGAATTCGCGTCACAATCCGTCCTTGGCAGTGCCAGGATGGTGCTGGAGACCGGCAGACATCCCGGAGAACTGAAGGACATGGTGTGCTCCCCCGGTGGAACCACGATCCAGGCAGTCAAGGTACTGGAGGAAAAAGGCATGCGCGCCGCTGTCATGGATGCCATGGATGCCTGCATTGAGAAGTCCAAAAGCATGTAGTGACAGCTCGACTCTGTTCATGAGTTGAGCGCCGGTTCATGAGCAAAGGTAGTCACGCAGTGACGAAAAGCGTGATAACGCAACTTTGCGAATGGCGCAAGCCGAGCTGTCATGGCTAAATAGCGTCCAAAGTCCCAAAACTTGACAAAAATTTTGTCATCTGTTATGATATCTCGCGTAACAAATTTAATATTTTTGTAACAAACCGGTGAAAATCTTAATAATTTCAGCATATACTATTCACTGGTGAGATCCACAGGTATCACACCCATCGGGGAATCTTCCTGTGGGAAAGGCGTGTATCAAGATGACAAAAAGCAGAAGAATGCTGGTTGTATGCGTAGGACTGCTCTGTTCTCTCTTCCTGAGCATGCAGATGAGCATGACCGCACAGGCGGGCAATACAAAAAATTATGTAAATGATCTGAACGGTGGTATCGCATCCATCCTGGATCCCGGTTCCAGGAACAGCACTGAGGTGATCAACGCTACGGTGAAGGAACTGAACCTGGCCTTCCCGGCAGAGGAAGAGATCAGTTCCGGTCTGGTCATGGCGAACGTAAAGGATGCCGTGAATGTAAGAAGCGATGCCAGCGAGGAAGCATCCAAGGTCGGTAAACTCTACAAGGACTGTGGAGGTACCATCCTGGAGCGTAAGGACGGCTGGACCAAGATCCAGTCCGGCACTCTGATCGGCTGGGCAAAGGACGAATATCTCCTGTTCGGAGATGACGCCAGAGCACTGGCCAACGATGTAGGCAGGATGATCGCACAGATCAATACGGAGACCCTCCGTGTGAGAACGGAAGCGGATCAGGAAGCCGGTGTCCTGGGACTTCTTCCCAAGGGAGACATCGCAGATGTAGTAGACAACAGCAACCCGGAATGGGTCTGTATTGACTACGAAGGCGCAGACGGTTATGTGGCTGCGGAATATGTAACTGTAGATTTCCAGATCGACTCCGGTGAGACACTGGAGGAGATCAAGGCAAGAGAAGCCGCAGAGCGTGAAGCAAAGCGTCACGTCAACTACGGCGAATATACCACCGATGCGGATACCACGCAGCTGCTGGCCGCACTGGTACAGTGTGAAGCAGGCTGTGAAAGCTACGAAGGCCAGCTGGCGGTAGCGTCCGTAGTTATGAACCGTGTAAGAAGCGGAGCATATCCCAATAGTATTCACGGTGTTATCTATGCCTCCGGACAGTTTACTCCAGCACTGAACGGTAAGGTAAATACCGTATACGAATCCGGCAGGATCTCCGCAAGCTGTGTTCAGGCAGCCCAGGAAGCCATCTCCGGTGTCTCCAATGTAGGAGACATGACCCACTTCAGACGTAACAATGGCCGTGACGGACTGGTCATCGGTAACCACGTCTTCTACTAAGTGGCACACAAAAGAACAGCGCATACAACAGAGACGGTATCCCGGAACAGGGGTACCGTCTTTTAACGTACAGGCAGGAGCCGATCCGCCGGATGGAATGAGGAATGAGAAGAGCACAATAGAATCCTGTATCGTGCACCAATAGAGGTTGTCACAGAAGACTATTTGTAGTACACTGGATACAACTACAAAACCAAAGGAGTGATCACATGAGTGAAATGGTAACCTTGTGGCTTGTGGTATTGATCGTATCGATCGGTGTGGAGGTCGCCACTCTGGGACTGACGAGCATCTGGTTCGCCGGAGGCGCCGTTGTGGCAGTGATTGCCGCCGCATTGCAGGCACCGATCTGGTTGCAGATCCTGCTATTTTTTGCAGTGTCTCTGCTGCTGTTATTTTTCACCAGACCTGTCGCAGTCAGATATTTCAACAAAGACCGCGTAAGGACGAATGTGGAAAGTATGATCGGCAGACAGGCGATCGTGACCAGTGAGATCGACAATCTGCAGGGCATCGGACAGGTAACGGTGGGCGGCCAGGAGTGGAGCGCCAGAACCGAAAAAGACGGACTGAATCTACAGCCCGGAACGGTGGTAGACATCGTGGCAGTCAGTGGTGTCAAGCTGATCGTCAAGGTGGATCCGCAGATGACGAAGGTCATCGGGGAAGTACCGCAGTCACAGAATTAAGAATCGTGTAACACGGATACATGAGGGAAAAGCGCGTACAGAGGTACGCAGCGTACACGAATGTACGCAGAAGGAGGAAAAATGGTAGCATTAATCATTATTGTCGTTTTAGTATTATGGATCTGTGTATCCTGTATCAAGATCGTGCCTCAGGCACAGGCCTACGTGATCGAACGTCTGGGTGCTTATCAGTCCACCTGGAATGTAGGATTCAATCTGAAGATCCCGTTCATCGATAAGGTAGCCAGAAAAGTCAATTTAAAAGAGCAGGTAGCGGATTTCCCACCCCAGCCCGTAATCACCAAGGATAACGTAACCATGCGGATCGATACCGTAGTCTTTTACCAGATCACAGATCCCAAGCTGTTCACCTACGGTGTAGAGAATCCCATGATGGCTATTGAGAATCTGACCGCCACCACCCTGCGTAATATCATCGGTGACCTGGAACTGGACCAGACCCTGACTTCCCGTGAGACCATCAACACCAAGATGCGTGCGGCACTGGATATCGCCACCGATCCCTGGGGTATCAAGGTCAACCGTGTGGAGCTGAAGAACATCATCCCTCCCGCAGAGATCCAGAATGCCATGGAGAAGCAGATGAAGGCAGAGCGCGAGAGACGTGAAGCCGTTACCCGTGCAGAAGGTGAGAAGAAGGCTAAGATCCTGGAGGCAGAAGGTGCCAAGGAGTCCGCAATTCTTCGTGCAGAAGCAGATAAGCAGGCAGCCATCCTTCGTGCGGAAGCTGAGAAGGAGAAGATGATCCGCGAGGCAGAAGGTGAAGCCGAAGCCATCCTCAAGGTACAGCAGGCAAATGCCGACGGTATCAAGATGCTGAAGGAAGCAGGCGCAGATGCAGCAGTCCTGAAGTTAAAGAGCCTGGAAGCTTTCGAAAAGGTAGCTGACGGCCAGGCCACCACCATCCTGCTGCCCGCAGAGCTGCAGGGCATTGCCAGCGTGGCAGAGACCTTCAAGGCAGCCGCAGGCAAAAAGGCAGAATAAGTAAACTAAAAAACGATAAACCAAAGCCACTTTCCGGGAAATAAGGAGGGTGGCTTTTTTATGTCGGATTCACAAAAAACAATGACGGGGGATAAACGCGAGGGGTTGAAAAACACAGAATAATGAAGTATATTGATTACATATAGCTTGTTACAGGCAACGTTTGTAACAGGGATATCAATGGACAAAATCAGAAAACAGAGGCTGCGGGCGCAAGGCCGGAAAGCTTCGGAAAAGAGGAGTATTATGGATTTAAAGGGACGCGATTTTTTGAAATTACTGGACTTTACACCGGAAGAGATCGAATATCTGCTGGATCTGGCGGCAGACCTGAAGGATAAGAAGAAAAAAGGAATCCCCGTAGATACTCTCCGAGGCAAGAATGTAGCGCTGATCTTTGAGAAGACCAGTACCCGTACCAGATGTGCTTTTGAAGTGGCAGCCCATGATCTGGGAATGGGAACGACTTATCTGGATCCCACCGGATCCCAGATCGGCAAAAAGGAAAGCATTGCCGATACTGCCAGAGTACTGGCAGGCATGTTCGAGGGTATCGAATATCGTGGCTTCGGACAGGATATTGTGGAGGAACTGGCAAAATATTCCAAGGTGCCCGTATGGAACGGCCTGACCAACGAATTCCATCCCACCCAGATGCTGGCAGACCTTCTGACCATCCGTGAACATTTCGGACATCTGAAGGGAATCCGTATGACTTACATGGGAGACGCACGTTACAACATGGGTAACTCTCTGATGGTAGCCTGCGCGAAGATGGGCATGCACTTTACCGCATGTACCACCGCAAAATATTTCCCGGCGAAGGAGCTGGTAGCGGAGTGTGAGGCCATTGCGGCACAGACCGGCGGCAGTATTACCCTGACCGAGGATGTGAAGGCGGGCACGAAGGATGTGGACGTGATCTACACTGACGTGTGGGTATCCATGGGCGAGCCCGACGAAGTATGGACCGAGCGTATTAAGGAGCTGTCTCCTTATCAGGTGAATAAAGCAGTCATGGACAATGCCGGCGAGCAGGCCATTTTCATGCACTGTCTTCCTGCATTCCATGATCTGAAGACCAAGATCGGTGCCCAGATGGGTGAGCGTTTCGGCATCACCGAGATGGAAGTGACCGATGAAGTATTTGAATCCGGCCAGTCTCTGGTGTTTGAAGAGGCTGAGAACCGTATGCATACGATTAAGGCAGTGATGGCGGCGACTTTATGAGTATGAAAGCAAAGATTTTAGAGCTTCTTCGGGAAAAGAAGGATCGGGTGGCAGCAGGGGCACCGGAAAGCGAGGCCTATGTCTCCGGGCAGGAGCTCTGCGAGCAGTTCGGTGTATCGAGAACTGCGGTATGGAAAGCCATCGGACAACTGAAAAAAGAAGGCTATGTCATTGAAGCGGTACAGAACCGCGGCTACCGTCTGCTGGATCAGACGGAGGAAGTCTACAACCAGGCGGATATCCAGAGCAGATTAAAGACGAAATGGGTGGCACATCCTTTACAGTTTTTTGACAGTATCGATTCCACCAATATCCGTGCCAAACTGGAAGCGGAACAGGGCGCGAAGAGCGGCCTGTTGGTGGTGTCGGATATGCAGAGCGCCGGACGCGGCAGAAGAGGCCGGAGCTGGGAGAGCCCCGCAGGGACAAATATTTATTACACCCTGATGTTAAAACCGGATTTTTCATCGGACTGTGCACCGATGCTGACGTTAGTCATGGCACTGGCGGTGGCGAAGGGCATCCGGCAGACACTGCGCCGCGACAGCGAAGAGGCAGCAGCCAAAGTCGGGATCAAATGGCCCAACGACATTGTGGTGGACGGGAAAAAAGTCTGCGGCATTCTCACGGAGATGAGCATGGAGCAGGGGTATATCCAGCACATCGTCATCGGTGTGGGCATCAATGTGCGTAAGCAGGAATTTCCCGAGGAGATCCGGGACCGGGCAGCAGCCATTGATGAACAATGCGGCTTCCGCATTTCCCGCAGTCAGCTGATTGCGGATATTATGGAAGCCTTCGAGGAAGATTATGAGATCTTTTTACGGACCCATGATCTGAAAGGCCTGCGGGCATCCTATGCGGAACTTCTGGTAAATCAGGATAGGGAAGTCTGCGTGCTGGATCCCAAGGGCGAATACCGTGGCATTGCCAGAGGCATCAACGACCAGGGAGAGCTTCTGGTGGAGAGACCGGACGGCACCGTGGAGGAAGTCTATGCCGGAGAAGTATCGGTCCGCGGCATTTATGGGTACGTTTAGGTATGTACAGCATTTTCCGGGATGGCAGAAGGCAGGACGGACAGCCGGATGGAAAGACCGGAATAAAAAGACCGGAACAGATAGTCCGTGACAGAATTGAGACAGAACAGGATATAGAACTATGGACGAGAACAAGATCGTACTCTGCGGCGCCAACGCCTATGAGAAGAAATATTATTTTAACGAAGAACAATTTAAGATGATTCCGGATTCCATCAAGCAGGAGCTGCATGTGATCTGCGTGCTCTTCACCGAGGAAGTGGGCGGTGTCTTTACCATTGCCTTTGAAGAGGATGGAAATGTGGTCATGGAGACCAATGCGGATGATGATGACATCTATTATGATGAGATCTCTTCCGGACTGTTGATCTCTGAGATCCGTAGGAGCAGACAGGAGCTTTTCGAGTCCCTGAGTCTGTATTACCGTGTGTTTATCAAAAAAGAAGATGTATCCGCATTGCTGGATGAGGAGGACGATGAATGATTTTTGTCATTGATGTAGGCAACACGAATATGACCATGGGTGTCTTTCAGGGGAAAAAGATGGAAGCCACCTTCCGGATCATGACGAAGACCCCCAGAACCTCAGATGAATACGGGATCATGATCACCCAGCTGCTAAAAAATAACGGTATCGAAGTGACGGACATCGAGGGAGCCATCATTGCCAGCGTAGTGCCGGATGTGATGCATTCCCTGACCAGTTCCATCATCCGTTATCTCAAGACAAAACCACTGATCGTGGGCCCCGGTGTGAAGAGCGGCATCAAGGTCGCTACCGAGGATCCCCGGGCCATCGGTGCAGACCGTATCGTGGATGCGGTGGCAGCTTATGTGAAATACGGCGGACCGGTGCTGGTACTGGATTTCGGTACGGCGACCACCTATGATCTGATCACGGAGGACGGACGTTTTACTGCAGGAATCACGGCTCCCGGTATCCGGATCAGTTCGGAGGCTCTGTGGAAAGAGACGGCGAAGCTGCCGAATATTGAGATCCGTAAGCCGAAGACCATCCTGGCACAGGAGACCATTACCAGTATGCAGGCAGGACTCATGTACGGTCAGATCGGCCAGACGGAATACATTATCCGCAAGGTAAAGGAAGAGAGCGGGCTTGCGGAGCTGAAGGTCGTGGCCACCGGAGGCTTAGGCCGTGCCATTGCGGACGAGACCGACAGCATTGATATCTATGACAGTTCTCTGACCTTGGATGGACTGCGGATCATCTACGACAAGAACAGACGTTGATAGGGGAATGACATGATAAAGCTGGAAAAAGCAGCAACAAAGATTATGGCAGCCATCGGAACAGCAGTAATGCTGTTCCTGCTGTTTTATTCCTGGAAATATACGAAGAGGCTGGTGGAACCGGAATATTATCTGGATGAAAAAGACAGTATTCTCTGGAATGCTCTTGTCGGCGTAGTGCTGGTGGCGGTATGCGGGGCTCTGTCCGGAGTGATGAAAAAGATCCCGGCGTGGGCACTGCATCTGCTGGCAGTTCTGGGAGCTGTGACAGCAGTGATTCTGGGGATAAGGCTTGCGAGGGCCGCCGGAGCGGAGAGCATTGCGGACCAGTATTATGTGCAAAGAGCAGCTATGGCACTGGCGGACGGTGATGCGGAATGGGTGCTGGCACAGGATTACTATGGTATCTATCCGTTCCAGCTGGGACTGGCGGAGATCTTCGCCTTAATCTTCCGTGTGGCAGGCTCCACGGAACGGCTCGTGATCCAACAGGTACAGGCGGTCTGCGGAGGCATCACGCTGTATGTGGGATTTAGGATCGTGCGGGAACTGTCGGGAAGCCGGGCAGCGGAACTGCTATATCTTGTGGCGGAGCTTTTGTTCCTGCCGGTGTATTGCTATGCTTTGTTTATCTATGGTGAGAGTATCGGAACCTGCAGCGTCCTGTGTGCCATCTGGTGTTACCTGATGGCCAACCGGCCGGAGGGAAAGGTGTGGCAGAAGGGACTGCTGTGGAGTGCCGTCGCGTTGTTCATAGGACTGGCGTATGCGACCAGAAATGTATTGCTGGTGGTATGGATCGCCATGGTCATCATGCAGATCCTGGTGCTGCTTCGCAGTAAAAAATGGCAGGGACTGCCGGCGCTCTGCGTGGTGCTGGCAGTCATGCTGCTGGGGAAAACGACTCTCTGTCACATGGCGGAAGGACAGCTTGACCGGGAATATGGTTCCGGTGCTCCGTATGTTCTGTGGGTTGCCATGGGAATGCAGGAGAATCCCGACGCCCTGAAGGGGCCGGGAACCTACAATGATTATAATCTGGACACTTATCTGCAGGCCGGGTATGACAGCATAGAGGCAGCAGAAGTGGCCAAAGGAGATATCAGGCAGTGTCTGGCAAAATGGCAGGAGGATCCCGTGGCAGCCGTTACGTTTCTCAAGGAGAAACTGCTGATCCAGTGGATCGAGCCTACTTATTGCAGCTTTAACCAGACCAGATACCAGTACCGGCCGCAAGGCTGGGTGGAAGACCTCTATACCGGACAGGCCAATGAAAGAGCACTGGCATTCCTGAACCGTTTTCAGGGAATGGTATATCTGGCGGTTTTCGGATATTATTTGAGGATCCTGCTGGGAAAACTGAAAGGTGTACAGGTACTTCCGGGGATTATTTTTCTGGGCGGCTTTTTCATTACGATCCTCTGGGAGGCCAAGAGCCGTTATGTGTATCCCTATATCGTCATGATCCTTCCCAGCGCGGCATGCAGTATGGAGTATTACGGCCACCTGCTGGCGGGTGGCATCGGGAGGATCGCAGGCGGTATTGCGAGTAGTAGGGAAAGGAAACAGAAACAAAAAGAAATAGGAAGGACAGCATGAAAAAATTACAGATTGGTAATGTGACCCTGGACAACCCGGTGATCCTGGCACCCATGGCGGGAGTATCCGACCTGCCGTTCCGCCTGCTTTGCAGGGAGATGGGAGCGGCGCTGGTGTGCATGGAAATGGTCAGTGCCAAAGCCATATATTATAACAATAAAAATACGGACAGTCTCATGGAGATCCATCCCGAGGAAGTGCCGGCTTCCCTGCAGCTGTTCGGCTCAGATCCCCAGATCCTTGCGGAGATGGCAAAACGGATCGAGGAACGTCCTTTTTCCATACTGGATCTGAATATGGGCTGCCCGGTGCCGAAGGTCGTGAACAACGGCGAAGGCTCCGCGCTGATGAAGGATCCGAAGCTGGTGGAGCAGATTCTGACCGCACTGGTAAAAGCCATCGATAAGCCGGTGACAGTGAAGATCCGAAAAGGCTTCGACGATGACCATGTCAATGCCGTGGAGATCGCAAAGATTGCGGAAGCCTGCGGTGTGGCGGCAGTGGCGGTGCACGGACGGACGAGAGCCCAGTACTACAGCGGACAGGCAGACTGGGATATCATCGCACAGGTGAAGGATGCAGTGAAGATTCCAGTGATCGGCAACGGGGATGTGGACAGCCCGGAAAAAGCAAAAGCCATTCTGGAACAGACCGGCTGCGATGGTGTCATGATCGGCCGGGCGGCAGAAGGAAATCCCTGGATTTTCCGGGAGGTGGTATCCTATCTGGAAAACGGCACGATCCCGGCAAGACCCACGAACCGGGAGAAGCGGGAAATGATCCTGCGCCATGCGGCATTGCAGCTGGAATACAAGGGAGAATACACCGGTGTCCGGGAGATGCGCAAGCACCTGTCCTGGTATACGGTGGGAATGCCCCATTCCGCTCATTTCCGCCAGACCATCAATACCATGGAGAAAATGGACGAACTGATCCGGGGAGTGCAGGAAATCTTTCCGGACGAAGTGTAGTGCGGATTTTGGATACAGCAATGCATTATGAGGCAGACCTTGCATGATATGATGTTGTGCGCGGTGTGGTGCATATAATTGGGATGACTGCATACAATGAAGCATGGACACTATTTTGTATCTCTATCCGGCGCGACGGACAGCGATGTGCGGAACACCGCCGGAGGAAAAAGCGGAACTGCGCCGGGGAAAACTGAAGAAATTTTTGCCCTTCCTGTGGAAAAAGGGAGAAGACCGGCGCCCTGTGGTGACTGTGAGCCGGACGGAATATTTTTTCCCGGACTATCATCTGGTCAGAGTGTCGGTAGCCAGAACGGAAGGTATGGAAGAAAAACAGGCGGAGCTGGCACTCACGGAGCTAAAGCTCACGGAGCTAAAGCTCCGGGAACAATTACAGGAACTGACAGAGGATCCGGATCACACCTATGTGGTGTGCCGTGAGCCTCTTTCTTTTTATTTCGGAAGGGAATTCCGGGATTATCTGCAACAGGAGTGGATCGAACATCTGTTGCGCTACGGGGAGAGACCGGGCGGCTATCCGGCGTGGCCGGATCTGGTCCTGCTGGGGAGAAATCCGTATCTGCCTTATGTCGTGCTCCGCTATGCTGCCAGATTGCAGAGCATGAAATGGTATCTTACGGAAAGAGAATACCGGGAGGAGGAAGAGTGGCTGACCGGGGAACTGGAGGATGAGTACGGTCTGATCCCGGAGATCCGGCTGCTTGCGGAAAATGCGGACTACGGACGAGTGCGGCTGCAGGGGACGAAACCCTGCGTGGTACTGGATTTTTGCGACAATGAAAAGGTCTACGGCGGCGGGCTGGCAGCGGGCAGCATCTGGCTGGATTTTCCGGCATCGGAGGAAAAGGAACGCCGTGTCGCGTCCGGATGTCCGCAGATCCGTTATTTTTCCATGAAAAAAGAGTGGAAAGACCCGCGAAAAGCCTTGGAATACCTTGACACCATCAGTAAAAATGGGTATAATAACTCGGTTGATTAGGCTAGTATAGTTGCCGGGAGTGTCGGTAGCGCAAAATATAGAAAACAGGAAGGTGCGGTATCATGCAGGAAAAGAAAAACATTTTGACCTACGAAGGCCTCAGAAAATATGAGGATGAGTTACATGATCTGAAAGTGGTAAAACGTCAGGAAGTTGCTCAGAAGATTAAGGAAGCAAGAGAGCAGGGAGACCTGTCCGAGAACGCTGAGTACGATGCAGCGAAGGATGAGCAGAGAGACATCGAAGCCCGTATCGAAGAACTGGAGAAGATCCTAAAGAACGCAGAAGTCGTTGTAGAGGATGAGGTAGATCTGGACAAGATCAACATCGGATGTATCGTTAAGATTCTGGATGTGGAGTATAGTGAAGAACTGGATTACAAGATCGTAGGTTCCACCGAGGCCAACAGCTTAAAGGGTAAGATTTCCAACGAAAGCCCCGTAGGTAAGGCACTGATCGGTCATAAGGTCGGCGATACCGTAGAAGTAGAGACACCCGCAGGTGTATTCGCATATAAGATTCTGGAGATCCAGAGAAGTAATGTTGACTAAGTAAGATAGAGTAAGGAGTGGAAAAAAGTGGCAGATACACAGAACACAAAGGTACAGGAACAGGACATTCACCAGCTGTTGAAGGTAAAGCGCGAGAAGCTGGCGAACCTGCAGGAAGCAGGCAAGGATCCTTTTCAGATCACCAAATATGATGTGACCCATCACAGCACCGATATCAAGAACAATTTCGAGGAACTGGAAGGCAAGACCGTCCGCATCGCCGGACGTGTGATGTCCAAACGTGTCATGGGTAAGGCATCCTTCTGTAATGTACAGGATCTGCCCGGCAATATCCAGGTATATGTGGCTAGAGACAGCATCGGTGAAGAGTCCTATGCGGATTTCAAGAAGTACGATGTGGGCGATATCGTAGGTATCGAGGGTGAAGTCTTCAAGACCAAGACCGGCGAGACCTCCATACATGCGGCAAAGGTAACACTGCTGTCCAAGAGCTTACAGATCCTGCCTGAGAAGTTCCACGGCCTGACCAATACCGATATCCGTTATCGTCAGCGTTATACCGACCTGATCATGAATCAGGACGTTAAGGATACTTTCGTAAAGCGTTCCAGAATTATCAGTGCCATCCGCCGTTATCTGGACGGACAGGGTTTCCTGGAAGTAGAGACTCCCATGCTGGTATCCAATGCCGGCGGTGCAGCTGCAAGACCTTTCGAGACCCATTACAATGCGCTGGATGAGGACGTGAAGCTGCGTATCTCCTTGGAGCTGTACCTGAAGAGACTGATCGTCGGCGGCATGGAGCGTGTCTTCGAGATCGGCCGTGTATTCCGTAACGAAGGTCTGGACACCAGACACAATCCGGAATTCACACTGATGGAGCTGTACCAGGCATACACCGACTATTACGGAATGATGGATCTGACTGAGAACATGTTCCGCTATGTGGCACAGGAAGTATGCGGTACCACCGTGATCCCTTACGCAGAAGAGACCATCGACCTGGGCAAGCCTTTCGAGAGACTGACCATGGTAGATGCTGTCAAGAAATACGCAGGCGTTGACTTCGACCAGATTCCCGATACCGCTGCTGCGAAGAAACTGGCAGACGAGAAGGGTGTACACTACGAAGAGCGTCATGCCAAGGGCGATATCCTGAACCTGTTCTTCGAAGAGTTCGTAGAAGAGCATCTGATCCAGCCCGTATTCATCATGGATCATCCGGTAGAGATCTCTCCTCTGACCAAGAGAAAGCCGGACAAGCCCGATTACGTAGAGCGTTTCGAACTGTTCATCTACGGACGTGAGATGTGTAACGCTTATTCCGAATTAAATGATCCCATCGACCAGAGAGAGCGTTTCAAGGCGCAGGAAGCTGCCCTGGCAGCAGGCGATGAGGAAGCCAATACGACCGATGAAGATTTCATGAACGCACTGGAGATCGGTATGCCTCCTACCGGCGGTATCGGTTACGGTATCGACCGTCTGGTAATGCTGCTGACCAACTCTCCTGCGATCCGTGATGTTCTGCTCTTCCCGACGATGAAGTCCTTAGATGGTGTAAATAAGAAAAATGATGTAAATAATACAGCTTCTGAAGCACCTGAAAAAAATGTAAAAACTGAGTCTGAAAAGATTGATTTCTCTAATGTGAAGATTGAGCCAATCTTTGAAGAGATGGTAGATTTCGATACATTTGCAAAATCTGATTTCCGTGCAGTTAAGATTTTAGCTTGTGAAGCAGTACCGAAGTCAAAGAAGCTTCTGAAGTTTACATTAGATGACGGAGAACGCAAAGACCGTGTGATTTTAAGCGGTATTCACGAGTATTACGAGCCGGAAGAACTGGTTGGAAAGACAGCAATCGCTATCGTGAACCTGCCACCGAGAAAGATGATGGGAATTGATTCCGAAGGTATGTTGATTTCAGCTGTACACGAGGAAGACGGTCACGAGGGACTGAACCTTCTGATGGTAAATGATAGAATCCCGGCAGGTGCAAAGCTGTACTAAGAAGTACCGTTTTACCCAATAAAACGGGATGTACTTCATTTGAGAAAAAGCTCTGAAAATACACAAATACACCAAATTTACACCCAATGGTGCTTGAAACGGTGCAGAGCCTTAAAAATCGCATAATTTTCAAAATATATGGGCAGTTCCGGTTCGGAATTGCCCATTTTCAGAAAGAAAAAGATAAATCGAAGTTTGTAAGGAACAGAAACTTTGAAGTTTACAGCGAGGTAAAAGTTTATGAATAACTATAATGAAGTGAAAAAATCATTTGGTACACAAGCAGAGAAATTTGCTTCATATCATATGTCTAAGGCAGAATATACCGATTATTTGATTCGTAGTATTCAGGCAAAGGGCAATGAACATGCATTGGAGGTTGCTGCTGGAACCTGTATATGTGGAAGAGCAGTGGCTCCTTATGTTAAGGACATTACTTGTTTGGATTTGACAGAAGCAATGTTGGAGCAGGGAAAAAAACTGGCAAAGCAAGAAGGTATTCAGAACATATCATTTGTATCGGGGAATGCGGAATGCTTACCTTTTGAAGATGAAACATTTGACCTTGTGATTACAAGACTTTCATTGCACCATTTTGTTGAGCCTGAAAAGCCTTTTCGGGAGATGCAACGAGTTTTGAAAAAAGGTGGAAAACTTGTTATTTGGGATATGGTAGCGACTACAGAAGAATTGCGTGAAACTAATGACGCTATTGAAACGATGCGTGATAACTCACATACAAGAATACTTAGCAGAGAAGAATTTGAAGCATTGTTTGAGGATGCTTTTGAGCTTCAGCTTGAAGAAACAACACTTGTTCCTGTAAATCTACAAAGTTGGATGGATTTGACAAGTACACCAGAGGATATTCAAAAAGATATTATTGATAAAATGGAATACGATTTGAATGGTGGAGATAAAACAGGTTTTAATCCCTATATCAAGGAGGGACAAATATGCTTTGACCATAGGTGGTTATTGCTGATTGGAAAAAAGGAAAACTAATCCCCATTTATCAAGAAAAAGAAACTTTCAGGTTGTCGGATTGTAAAGGCAGAGCCTTACGCAAGATGCAGGAGAAAGACTCCGCTCGGGTTAAGGGCGAAGCGCCTTAGCCGGTCAAGGGTGCAACCATTGCCCAGTTAGTGGCGTTTCGCCACTAAGTACTGGGTATTGCTTGTAGCAAAGCTTCACAAGATTAAGCAACTTCGTTGCAATTCCCTTCGGGAAAAGAACTAAATATTGTTACGATAAACAGACTGAGTAGAGAGATTTACTTGGTCTTTTTTTATGGAAAGAAAGGAAAGATTAGCATGAAAGCAACTAGGCACAATGGACGGTCAGGCAAGCATGGAACCTATGACGCAAAGCACAATGACCGCAGATTTGATGTAGAAAATAGTGAGCATACCTATACGGACAAAAAGGAAGCCTGAGCCATGAGGTGGAAATCGGAGCCGATCCGTTTGGAAATCTGCAAAGACTATCAAATGCGTTAGAGGGAATGACCGGGAAAATGGCAGATGTGGAGCAGAAGCTTTCCAACGTGGAACATCAGCTTGAAACCGCAAAGGTGGAAGTCACAAAACCTTTTGCACAGGAGCAGGAACTGGTGGAGAAGCTAGAGCGCCTTGCAGAGTTAAATGCACTTCTGAATATGGACGAAAAGGGCGATAATGTGCTGGATATGGGCGATGATGAGCCGGAGGATGAAACCGGAGAGCAGAGCGCACAGGCACAGGAGGGTGAGCAGGACAGAGCGGAAGATATACAGGCGGTGGCTGATGAACCGTTAAAGCCTGTTGCAAGTTCTCTGATGTCGGAGCGTATCGCAGAGCATGGCAAGGAGCGGATGTTAGCAGACAGTTCCAGAGGGCGGGTATCCGTCAAGGAGAAACTTGCCGAGATGAAGCAGAAAATATCCGATCAGAAGATGCCGGAGAAACCAAAGACCAAGAGTCAGGAAGCAAGTTTATAAAGTTTTATGGAAAGAGCAGGTAGCAATCTATCTGCTTTTTCCTGTTATGTGGTTATCGTAAGCCGAGAAGGTTAAGTGACGAACAAAGGGAACAGGCAAGGTTACGGATGGAGAAAATCAATTCAGATGATAATTGCCTCAATAGTTTTTTGAAATTCCCGTGTGAGGGGGAAAGTTGATTACAAACAG
>NZ_QUEC01000014.1:78378-94438 GCF_003478095.1 Clostridium sp. AF34-10BH | reverse complement strand
CCGCGTTTCTTATACCCTGCCAAGGGCTACGGGATTATTTCACTAACTTTCAATTCACTGTCATTATCGAACGAAAGAACTACATCATTTATTCAATGATCATAACGCAAATCCCATTCAGATATTATCCGTTCTCTTTTGCAAAATATTCCTTTGTCATCTTTACTACGACGCCGGACAGTAGGAACACAGCGATCAGGTTGGGGATGACCATAAGCCCGTTGAAGGTCTCGGCGATGCTCCACATCAGTCCGAGGTTCATTGTCGCGCCCACGATAGCTGTAAGGGAATACAGCACCATGAAAGGCATGTTGGAGCGGGAACCGAAGAGGAATTCGATACATCTGGTACCGTACAGTCCCCAGCCGATGATGGTGGAGAAAGCGAAACAGCACATGGCCACGGCGGTGAAAATGGATACCCAGTTGCCGTATACCGCGGTGAATCCGCCGATGGTCAGTTCCGCACCGGCTGCTTCACCGTAATTTACAGGTACGCCGCTACACAGGATGACCAGAGCCGTCATGGTACAGATGATGATGGTGTCCACGAATACCTCAAAGATGCCGAAGAATCCCTGTTTTACCGGTTTCTTCGTATCGGCACAGGCATGAGCGATGGATCCGGTACCAAGGCCGGCCTCGTTGGAGAAGATACCGCGGGACACGCCCTTTTTCATACTCATGAAGAAGCTTCCTACCACACCGCCGGTCACAGAGGCGGGATGGAAAGCACCTTCGATAATAGAAGCAAATACAGCAGGTACAGACTTAATATGAAAAATGATCACACCCAGTGCCAGCACGATATACATGATCGCCATGAAAGGTACCAGCTTAGAGGTAACATTGCCGATACGCTTGATGCCGCCGATCAGGATCAGGGCAATGATGATCGCCAGAGCCACGCCGATGATCAGGTTGACAAGCTTCACAGCATCCGCAGGCAGTACGTTAAAGCTGCTCAGAGCAGAATCAATGGCAGTAGTGATCGTATTGACCTGTGTGGCATTACCGGTACCGAACACAGCCAGCACACCGAAAGCGGCGAACAAATACGCCAGGAAGTGCCATTTCTTATCCAGTCCATTCTTAATATAATACATAGGGCCGCCTACCAGGTCTCCCTGTGCATTGGTCTCGCGGAAGTGTACAGCAAGTGTTACTTCGGCGAACTTGGTGCACATGCCGAGCAGCGCAGATACCCACATCCAGAATACCGCACCGGGACCGCCAATGGCGATGGCGCCTGCCACACCTGCTACATTACCGGTACCAACGGTAGCTGCGAGAGCGGTACATACCGCCTGGAAAGGTGTCAGGGCTCCATCGGAGGCTTCTTTTTTCTTCATCATACGTCCCAGTGTCACCTTCATGGAATAGGGGAACTTGCGGATCTGCAGGAAGCGCGTCCGGATACTTAAATACAGACCGACACCGATGATACAGATCATGGCGGGGACACCCCAGATGAAATTGTTGACAACACTGTTGACTGCTTCAATTGTGGATAACATAAACAGAATCTCCTATCATTTGTGGATATAAGGCAAATACTTTTACAGATTAACATATTTTCACATATGCTGCCACAAAAATCTTGATTTCCGGGCAGTGTATCATGGAATCTGTTTTTCCGAAGAGATAAATATTTGTTGCATGGAAGAAAATTCACAATTATTATAATAGAAAAGGGATAAATAAGGAGGACCAAAATGGAAGCAGATATCAGATGGCTGGACGATCCGAAGGTGTTCCGGGTCGGTCAGCTGCCAGCCCACAGTGATCATCCGATCTATCAGGATACGGAAGAAGCGGCAGAGGGCAGAAGCTCCCTGGTACAGTCTCTGGACGGAATATGGGAGTTCGCCTATTCGGTGAATGCGAAGAGCCGTCCGGTGGATTTCTACCGGGAAAATGCCGACAGTGCACAGTTCGATACGATCCGTGTGCCAGGACATATTGAACTGGCAGGTTATGACCAAATTCATTATATCAATAATATGTATCCCTGGGAGGGGAAAATCTACCGCCGCCCGGCCTATACACTGGGAAAAGGTCTGGCAGAAGGTGCTTTCAGCGAAGCAGAGTATAATCCTGTAGGAAGTTATCGCAAGCGTTTTCACCTGGCGGAAGGCCTGCGGGGAAAAAGGGTAATCATCTGTTTCGAAGGTGTGGAACAGGCGATGTATGTCTGGCTGAACGGGCATTTCGTGGGATATGCCGAGGACAGCTTTACCCCCTCCGAATTCGATCTGACACCCTATATTAAGGAAAAGGACAATCTGCTGGCGGTGGAAGTGCATAAGCGCAGTACGGCTGCTTTTCTGGAGGATCAGGATTTCTTCCGCTTTTTCGGAATCTTCCGGAGTGTGGAATTATATGCCAAGCCGCAGTGGCACGTGGAAGACCTCTGGGCGAAGCCTTATTTTTCCGTAGAGGATGGAAAAGGCACGTTAGATGCAGCAATCAAAATATCAGCTGAGGATGAAGGACAGCGTCCGGGCAAAATGCGTGTATGTCTGTCGGATGCCAACGGGAAATGCCTGTTGGAGCAGACACAGATTTTGCAGTCACAGGCGGAGCAGACGCTGCACCTTCGGGAAACATTGGCAGAAAAGGTAATCCCCTGGAGCCATGAGAATCCGTACTTATATCAGTTGGAGATCACGCTGACAGACAGTGAGGGCGAAGTGACGGAAGTGGTGCCTTATAAGATCGGCTTCCGGGATTTTATTTTGGATCCTACGGATAGAGTGATGAAACTGAACGGCGAGCGGCTGGTGATCTGTGGTGTGAACCGTCATGAGTGGAATGCAGCATCCGGCAGATGTATTTCAATGGAAGACATGAAATGGGATATTGCCTGCTTTAAACGCAACAATATCAATGCGGTCAGAACCTGTCATTATCCGGACCGCAAGGAATGGTACGGACTGTGTGATGAAGCCGGAATCTATGTGATGGCGGAGACGAATCTGGAGAGTCACGGCTCCTGGCAGAAGATGGGAGCTGTGGAACCTTCCTGGAATGTGCCCGGTTCCCTGCCGGAGTGGAAGGAAGCGGTAGTGGACCGTGCCAGAACCAATTTTGAATGCTTTAAGAATCATCCTTCGATCCTGTTCTGGTCTCTGGGAAATGAATCCTATGCCGAGGATGATATCGCTGCGATGCAGCAGTTCTTCAAGGAAAAAGACGACTTGCGTCTGGTGCACTATGAGGGCGTTTTCCATAACAAGGCATATGAGGATGTGATTTCCGATATGGAGAGCCGGATGTATGCATATCCGCAGGAGATTATAGATTATCTGGAAAACGACCCGAAAAAGCCGTATCTGTTATGCGAATATATGCATGACATGGGCAACTCTCTGGGCGGAATGAAGTCCTATATGGAATTATTGGACCGCTTTGAAATGTATCAGGGTGGATTTATCTGGGACTATATAGACCAGGCGCTTTGGGTGGAAGATGAAGTCACAGGACGGAGAGTACTGCGCTACGGAGGAGATTTTGATGACAGACCCAGCGACTATGAATTTTCCGGCAACGGAATTCTTTTCGCAAATCGCAGCGAAAAACCGGCAATGCAGGAGGTGAGATATTATTATGGCACTCAGAATCGTGATCGGTGATGTGACCATCGGAATACAGGGACAGGATTTTGCCTATATTTTCTCTGTAGGAATGGGCGGCATGGAATCTTTATATAAGGATGGAAAAGAGTGGCTGTACCGGGCTCCAAGACCGGCTTTCTGGCGCGCGGTCACGGACAATGACAGAGGGTGTGGATTCGCATTCCGCAGTGCAGTATGGTCCGCCGCGGATCGTTTTGTACGCTGCAGCCGGGTAGAGGCCCGGATGGATGGAGAGGAGATTGCTATCCCTCTGGCACCGGCGAATAATAAATACACCGGAAAAGAGACCTGCGACAGATTCGAGATCATCTATACGTATGAGACGCCGACAGTTCCGGCGACGGAGGTGACAGTGACTTATACGGTGGAAGCAGACGGCAGAATCCATGTGCAGGCAGATTATTGTGGAAAACAGGGCCTGCCGGAGCTTCCGGTATTCGGAATGCGGTTTCTGATGCCCACCGCAGCGGAGAGGTATACCTATGAAGGATTGTCCGGAGAGACCTATCCGGACCGTATGGCAGGAGGAATTCCCGGTGTGTATGAAGTACAGGGCCTGCCGGTGACACCTTATATGGTGCCTCAGGACTGTGGGATGCATATGCAGACCAAATGGCTGGAGATCGTTAGGAAGACTTCCCTGGATAATACAGACCGTGGAGAAAGAAGCAGCCGTTTAAAAATAACCGCGGAGGAGGGAAAACACTTCGCATTTTCCTGCCTGCCTTATACGGCACAGGAACTGGAAAATGCCATGCACCACGAAGAACTACCCCCTGCCCGCAGGACGGTGGTATCCATCCTGGGAGCAGTGAGGGGCGTGGGTGGTATCAACAGCTGGGGCGCTGATGTGGAAGATGCTTATCATATCAGCGGAGAACAGGATATCACTTACGGATTCTGGATCGAGTGAAATACTTCCCCGATCGGTCCCTGAATCAGGAGATCTGCGTGGCTGTCTCTGGGGGTCGCACTCTTGTTGATGACCACCAGCTTATCACCCTGAAAATAATCAATTAACCCGGCTGCGGGATAGACAGCCAGAGAAGTGCCGCCGATGATCAGGACATCTGCTTCGTGGATGTATCTGACGGCGGCATTTAACGTCTTCTCATCCAGTCCCTCTTCGTACAGAACCACATCCGGCTTGATGATACCACCGCATTTTTCACAGCGGGGAATACCGGTGCTGTTTAAGATCGTGTCGATTCCATAGAACTGATAGCATTTTTCACAGTAATTGCGAAGCACGGAGCCGTGGAGCTCCAGTACGGTCCTGCTTCCGGCAGCCTGATGCAGTCCGTCGATATTCTGGGTGATCACGGCCCGGACTTTCCCGGCAGCTTCCAGTTCTGCCAGTTTTTTATGGGCGGCATTGGGCTGTGCATTGGGGAAGAGCATCTTATTCCGGTAAAAACGGAAGAATTCCTCCGTGTGGGAACGATAAAAGGTGTGACTTAAAATCGTCTCCGGCGGGTAATCGTACTGTTGGTGATACAGTCCGTCCACGCTTCGGAAATCCGGGATTCCACTCTCGGTGGAGACACCGGCACCACCGAAAAATACGATATTGCCGTAGGTATCAATGATCTTTTGCAATTCCTGAATCTGTTTGTTCAAATTTTCCATAAGTTATTCCTCCTTTTCCTTATGAGAATTACGAAAATTTTGAAAATATTGTTTCCGTATCGGTTGCAGGCTGGTGGCAGTAGTAATAACCGCCAGATATTTGAACATCTGCAGCAGAATGTAGACGCCACAGGAATAGAAGCTGTTGATGAACTTTTGCATGTCTTCGGAAAACCATGCGGTGAACAGGCCACAGCCGAAACGCAGCAGAACGGCACTGAGCAGAATCCCACAGGTCAGGATCCACAGTTCGAGATCTTTTGTGTCCCCATGGAAAAGTCCATGGATCACGCGGACGGTCAGCACACAAAGGGCAAGCAGTGCCAGCAGGAACATGGGCTGTCCCAACAACTGATAGATAGCGTTGCTCTTATTCAGAAGAGATACCATACCGGAACTGTAGATCTCATTGAAATCATATAAGGTCTCATCCTCAATGGAATCATAATCGGCAGCCTGAAACTGTGACAGTGTGGGGTACACGGTCAGGCAGGAGGCAAAGGATTCCATACGACGGATATCCGACAGCCGGCCGGCACTTTTGGCGGAACTGCTCAAAGCACAATCGGTGTATCCTGCAATTTTCCAGATATTCTGCAAAGTATCACTGAGGATACCGGGAATTTCTTCCGGCAGTACTCCACGGGATTGGGAGGAAAAATAGAGGGCACCGTCCGTCTTTTCGGTCAGCTCGCCACTGGCTACGGCTGCCCGCAGTTCGGAGAGGACATTGCCATAAAAGGTCTGTGCACTGACGGCATTCGGGGCAATTCCCGAGTCCTGTACCGCATCCCGCAGTACCCAGCTGAAGTGATCGCCGGGAATCTCACCATCCCTTGTGGCCCAGTCTTCGGTATAACTGTCCAATAGTGGCTGAATCTGCTGCAGAGTGGGACTGGCTGCTTCTGCTCTGACAATAGTATCCCGGGAGATCCAGATGTCGGGATTGGTTCTCGTATTGCTGTCCAGATGATACAACAGGGACATCAGCTCTGCAAAATTTCCCTCCGTGCGGTCGTTGTTCAGGAAAACACCGTAGTGGATCCGGTTGATGACGGAGACACCGGTGTTGGCGCCGAACAGGAGAAGGAGTGGCAATAACATGGTCAGGCAGTGAAGCAGAAGTGCCTTTGTGTTTAATTTCTTATGCAGGACCAGAATTACATAACCCACGTTCCATACCGTCATAACGGCGATAAACGGCAGGATCCAGACGGAATCCTCCCGGATCTGCCAGAAAAAGGCAAGAGTCAGTCCGGTCAGGAATGCCCAGGGCAGCTGTTTTTTCAAGGGGAGCTCTTTGCGCAGAGTCAGTCCGATCATGCTGGAAAATACCACCAGGACCATTCCCGGAACGATTGCCATGCGGTACAGCCGCTGCGTGACCAACAGCGTGAGGCTGATGGGGGAAAACAACAGGAGCAGATAGAGAATTGCCTGCCCATAGGGATTCTGCCATCTCACAGACACTGCGCGGACAAACAGCCATGCACCGGCCGCCTGCAACAGCGACAGCAGAACAGAGTAGGGAAGGCACAGCTTTTTCGCCAGTACCAGAAACAGCGGATAGCCGATTCCTTTTGCCAGTGTATAAGAATCGTAGCTGCCAAGCCACACGCCGCTCAGCAGATCGTAAGCATTCTCGAACAGCAGCCGGTCATCATAGCGCTGATTTGCCAGGATCATATAAGGAATCCTCAGTCCGGCGAGGACGCGGAAAACGGTCATCACCAGAAGGAGGAAGGGCAGATATCGGGAAAAATCTTTTTTGGATAATGTGGTATGCATAAGGTTTCCATCCGTTTCTTTTTTCAAAAGTAGTATGTTAATTACATCATAGTGTTAGGTGAGTGACAAGTCAATCAGTGTCCGGTAAAGAAAATTTTCGAAAAAATTAAGAAAACCCTAAAATATGTGGTATTGAGACTGCCGTAGGAGATATGCTACAATAGATCGTAGGAAAGAATGGAGGCAGTATGAAAAGGAACCACTTGATTCCGAGGGAAAAAAGTAAAAAAGTGATCTATCTGGATCCCAGAGGCAGAGGCGTGGGAGAAAAACATTACGGAGCAAGGGCGTTATATGTTCTGGCGGTGCTGTGTCTGCTGTACTGTGTGGGGATCGGTCTTTTTGTTGCCTTCGGCAGCTACTTTTTCCTGGTCTGGGGTGTGATTGGTGCTTTTTGTGCCGCATGGGCATGGGTGCTGACCCGCAGAACCGTATATTACTGGATCCCCCGATGGCTGCATATTACATTCCGGAGTCTTGTGATGGCAGGGATGGTATTGCTTCTTATTATAGAAGGGATGATCGTCAGTCAGTTCCATGCCACGGCGCAGGAAGGTGCGGATTATGTGATCATACTGGGAGCCCAGTGGAAGACTTCCGGCCCCAGTTATGTGCTACAGAAACGGCTGGATAAAGCCATAGAATATCTGAATGCCAATCCGGAGACCAAAGTCATCGTGTCCGGTGGACAGGGATACAATGAACCCATCAGCGAGGCCGAGGGAATGCAAGGATATCTGGAAACCGCCGGGATCGATCCGGAGCGGATCCTCATGGAGGATGCTTCCACGAATACCACGCAGAATCTGATCTTCAGCGGAGAACTGCTGGACAAATCAGAGGACAGTGTTGTGGTTATTACCAACAATTTTCATATGTTCCGGGCGTTGGCTATTGCGAGAAAACAGGGCTATGCCCATGTAGAGGGACTGTCCGCGGGAACTTATCCCGTTACCGTACCGAATAACCTGCTGCGGGAGGCTTTCGGGGTAGTGAAGGACTTTATGGCGAACCATTTATAATACAGAATCACAGGCCTCTGTCGCGACATGTTTGCGGAGGAGTGGCGATACAGTCAGGAAAAGAAGAGGAAAATGTTATGGATATTAATGTGGGAGATGTATTGAAACTGAAAAAACAGCATCCCTGCGGCAGCAGAGAATGGGAAGTACTCCGTGTGGGAGCAGATTTCCGGCTGAAATGTCTGGGCTGTGGACACCAGATCATGATCGCAAGAAAACTATTAGAAAAAAATGTGAAAGAAATCGTTGAAAAATCTTGAAAAGTGGACAGGAATATGGTATCATGTTCCTTCGTGAGACACTTTATTCCTTGCTCATATATAAAATATGGGCCAGAGACCAAAAGGAGGTAACTAACATGAACAAGTACGAATTAGCCGTTGTTGTTAGCGCTAAGATCGAGGATGATGAGAGAGCAGCCGTTGTTGACAAGTGCAAAGCACTGGTTGAGAGATTCGGCGGCAACATCACAGAAGTGGACGAGTGGGGCAAGAAGAAGCTTGCTTACGAAGTTCAGAAGATGAAAGAAGCTTTCTACTACTTCATCAGATTTGAAGCTGAGAGCACTGTTCCTGCAGAGATCGAGAGCCGTGTTCGTATCATGGACAACGTGATCAGATACTTATGCGTTAGACAGGACGAGGCATAAACAGAAAGCGAGAAGCGAAATATGAATAAAGTAATTCTTATGGGACGTTTAACAAGGGATCCTGAGGTAAGATATTCTCAGGGAGCTACCGCAACAGCGATTGCTCGTTTTTCCATAGCAGTAGATAGAAGATTTAAGCGTGACGGTGAGCCGGATGCTGATTTTATTAACTGTGTAGCGTTTGGCAGAACCGGTGAGTTTATTGAGAGATACGGCCACAAGGGAACAAAGTTCGTTGTTGAAGGACGTATCCAGACCGGAAGCTATACCAATAAGGATGGACAGCGTGTGTATACTACTGATGTAGTGGCTGAGAACGTAGAGTTCGCAGAGAGTAAGAACGCATCTGCCGGCAATAATGACGGCGGATACCAGAACGCTGGCTTTGGTGGTGGTAATAATGCCCCTGCTCCTTCCGGAGCAGGTGATGGCTTTATGAACATCCCTGACGGCATCGATGAAGAATTACCCTTTAACTAAGTTTCAGTGACAAGCGGAGCTGACACCCGCCTCTGCCCTGACAGATTCCGATAGGAGGTAATAATAATGGCTTTTAATAAGACTGAGAAGACCGATTCTCCGATGAGAAAAAAAGGCGGTATGCGCAGAAGAAAGAAAGTTTGCGTATTCTGTGGTAAAGATAACGTAATCGATTACAAGGATACAGCTAAGCTGAAGAAGTATGTATCTGAGAGAGGTAAGATCCTTCCTCGTCGTATTACCGGTACTTGTGCAAAGCATCAGAGAGCACTGACCGTTGCTATCAAGAGAGCACGTCACGTAGCACTTATGCCTTATGTAGCTGAATAATTCAGACTAAGATGAGAGACCAGCCCTTTGTGGCTGGTCTTTTTGTGTATACCATGAGCCGAGTACAGGGTAACAGTTGCGTTTGACGGGGGTCGGATGCTCCATTATAATAAAAAGAGAAAATTATTGGAGAAAAGGTATCGCAAAAGCATGAGTACAGATAAGCATAGATTAATACCAATTACTGATCTGCATACACCGGAACTGGAGATCTACAATGAACGCAGGGAGGTACAACTTTTTCATTATTATGAGCCAGAGCGGGGGCTGTTCATTGCGGAGAGCCCCAATGTGATTCTGCGGGCACTGGCAGCGGGATATGAGCCGCTGTCACTTCTGATGGAACAGCGGGAAGCGGATTCGGAGAAGGGCAGGGAAATCCTGGGGCGGATTGCAGAGGTGTCTGGGGAAATTCCCGTATATGTGGCATCCAATGAAGTGCTGTCGGAGATTTCCGGCTTTAAACTGGCGAGAGGAATGCTCTGTGCCATGCGCAGAAGAGCATTGCCGAAGATGGAAGACTTGTGCGGAAATGCCAGACGCATTGCTGTTCTGGAGAATGTTGTAAATCCCACAAATGTAGGCGCAATTTTCCGTTCTGCGGCAGCGTTGGGAATCGATGCAGTATTGTTGACGGGAGGCTGCAGTGACCCGTTGTACCGTCGGGCGTCAAGAGTCAGCATGGGAACCGTATTCCAGGTGCCGTGGACGATCCTGGAGACAAAGGACTGGCCGGAGCATACCATGGAACAGCTGCGGAAGATGGGGTATCATACCGTAGCCATGGCTTTAAAAGAAGACAGCTTGCGGCCGGATGATGAGAAACTGCATAATGTCGAAAAGCTTGCCATTATTCTGGGAACGGAAGGGGAAGGACTGGCAGCGGATACCATTGCGGATTGTGACGATACGGTGTGCATTCCCATGGCCCATGGTGTGGATTCCCTGAACGTGGCGGCCGCCAGCGCAGTGGCTTTCTGGGAACTGTGTAAGTAAGAGAACGGCTCTCCGTCCGGAAAAGCTGACAAAAAGCACAAATTTGACAGAGGAATATTGTCTATTCGTCAAAATAATATGGTGGCGGAGCGGATTATTATTTGTTATAATAGAAGTTGTCGAACGCAAATATTGAGAGGTGTTCTTTCATGAAAAAACGAATCAGACTGAAAGGCAGGATCCGTACATATATCCAGTTCACCCTATATCTGGGCCTGTTACTGCTGGCTATCGATGCGGCGGTATTCATGTTGGATTTCCGTGCAGGACTGCTTACCTTCGGATTTACGATTTTTTATTTTGCAATTACCCTGACGCTGTATTTCTACAACAAGCCGATCATCATGAACGAGTTGATCAGCTTTGCCACGGAATATGGTCAGATCCAGCGAAAACTGCTGCGGGATCTGGAATTGCCATATGCCCTTCTGGACGATTCCGGCAAGGTGATCTGGACCAACATTGCCTTTGAGAATGTGGTGCATCAGCCCAAGGGCTACAGTAAATCCATCACTTCCCTGTTTCCTACCATTACCCGGGACAGGCTTCCGGACGAATCTGGTGTGGACGAGGCACAGTATGAACTGGAATACGAGGGCTGTGAGTATGTGGCCAAATTCCGCAAGATTTCTCTGAAGGAGATGGCGGAACACAGCGATATGATCGATGCGGAAGGCTATAACGGTTACCTGATTGCCGTCTATCTCTTCGATGAGACGGCACTGCATATTGCACTGCAGGAAGTGGATGACCAGAGTCTGAGCGTAGGCATGATCTATCTGGACAACTATGAGGAAGCCCTGGAGAGCGTCGAGGAAGTCCGTAGATCCCTGCTGATCGCTTTGATCGACCGTAAGGTAAATAAATACATTGCGGCACTGGATGGTATCAGCAAGAAGCTGGAGAAGGACAAGTATCTGGTAATCATGCGGAAAAAAGCAGTGGCACAGCTGCAGGAGAACCGTTTTGATCTGCTGGAAGAGGTCAAGACGGTGAACATCGGCAACGAGATGGCGGTGACCATCAGTATCGGTATCGGTCTGGATGGACTGACCTATGCGCAGAACTACGAGTTTGCCCGTACCGCCATTGATCTGGCGCTGGGACGCGGCGGTGACCAGGCGGTCATCAAGACGCCGGAGAGCATTACCTACTACGGCGGCAAGAGCCAGCAGGTAGAGAAGAATACCCGTGTCAAGGCAAGAGTAAAAGCTCATGCCCTGCGGGAAATCATCACCGGCAAGGATCGTGTCATTGTCATGGGACACCGGATGCCGGATGTGGACAGCTTCGGTTCTGCGGTGGGTATTTACCGGATCGCCCAGACATTGGGCAGAAAGGCTCACATTGTATTGAACGAGGCTACGACCTCTGTACAGCCGCTGGTGGAGCTGTTTAAGAACAATCCGGAATATGACGAGGATATGATCATCACCAGCCAGCAGGCCATTGATATGGCAGGCAGCAATACGGTTCTGGTGGTGGTGGATGTCAATAAGCCCTCCATCACAGAGTGCCCGGATCTGCTTCGCTTCTGCAAATCCGTCGTAGTACTGGACCACCACAGACAGGGTACGGAGACCATTGAGAATGCCACATTGTCTTATGTGGAGCCTTATGCATCCTCCGCCTGCGAGATGGTATCCGAGATCTTGCAGTATACCTACGACAATATCAAGATCCGTACGGAAGAGGCGGATTGTATGTATTCCGGTATCATGATCGATACCAATAACTTTATGACCAAAACAGGTGTCCGCACCTTCGAGGCTGCCGCATTCCTGCGCAGAAACGGTGCGGATGTGACCCGTGTGAGAAAACTGTTCCGTGAGGATGCAGCAGAATACAAGGCCAAGGCGGATGCTGTCAGTCAGGCAGAGATCTACAAGCAGTTCTTTGCAATTTCTCTGTGTACCGCAGAGGATCTGCCCAGCCCTACCATCATTGGTGCGCAGGCAGCCAACGAACTGCTGAATATCAAGGGCATTAAGGCAAGTTTTGTACTTACCGATTATCAGGGCAAGATCTATGTCAGCGCCAGATCCATTGATGAGGTCAATGTACAGATCATCATGGAGCGTATGGGCGGTGGAGGCCACATGAATACCGCAGCCTGCCAGATGGAAGGCGTGGGACTGGTAGAGGCCATTGGCGTATTGAAGAATACCATCGACGACATGCTGGAATCCGGTGAGATCTAAGGGATTCCGTTTGAAAAGTTTTACCATATAAAACAGAAGATTCAGGAAAGGCAGGTTGATCCTATGAAAATTATTTTACTTCAGGATGAAAAAAAGCTGGGAAAAAAAGGAGACATCATTGAGGCCAGCGAAGGATATGCAAGAAACTATATTTTACCGAAGAAGATCGGTGTGGAGGCAAGCTCCAAGAATCTGAACGATCTGAAGCTCCATAAGGCAAACGAAGAGAAGGTGGCACAGGAGAATCTGGATGCGGCAAAGGCGCTGGCAACAGAGCTGGAGACCAAGCAGGTCGTGGTCAAGATCAAGGCAGGAGAGGGCGGAAGAACCTTCGGTTCTGTATCCTCCAAAGAGATTGCAACTGCCTGCAAGGAACAGCATGGTATCGAGATTGACAAGAAGAAAATCCAGCTGCCGGAGAGTCTGAAGAACTTCGGCTCCTATGAGGTAACAGTGAAGCTTCATCCCCAGGTGGCAGCGAAGCTGACGGTGAAAGTTACGGAGGCGTAGACGACCCCATGCCCGCAATGGATGAAAATGTAATCAAAAGAATAATGCCTCACAGTTTAGAGGCGGAGCAGTCGGTCATCGGCTCTATGTTCATTGACGCGGAAGCCATTGCGGCTGCCACAGAGCAGATCTCCGGAGAGGATTTCTACAACAGGCAGTACGGTGTGGTATTTGACACCATCGTAGAGTTGAACAATGAAGGAAAGCCCATTGACTTTGTCACTTTGCAGGATCGGTTGCGATCCAAGGAGGATGTGCCTCCCGAGGTCAGTGGACTGGATTTCCTGACGAATCTGATTGCAGCAGTACCTACTTCCGCCAATATCAAGTATTATGCTGGAATCGTGGCGGAGAAGGCGACACTCCGGCGTCTGATCCGTACCAATGAAGAGATTGCCAATACCTGTTATAGCGGCAAGGAGAGCCTGGATACGATTCTGGAGAGTACCGAGAGCAAGATCAATGAAGTGGTACAGAAGAAAAACGTCAAGGAATTCGTACCGATTCGTACCGTAGTCATGAACGCCATGGACAAGATCGAGAAGGCTTCCAAACTGCACGGAACCGTCACAGGTATTGCCACCGGATTCATTGATCTGGACTATCGTACCGCCGGAATGCAGCCCTCGGACCTGGTGCTGATCGCAGCCCGTCCTTCCATGGGTAAGACGGCGTTTGTATTGAATATCGCGCAGCATGTAGCATTTAAGCAGAATCTGCCGGTAGCCATATTCAGTCTGGAAATGAGTAAGGAGCAGCTGATCAATCGTATGTTTTCCCTGGAATCCAGCGTGGATGCCCAGAAGCTCCGTACCGGTCAGCTGAATGACCAGGAATGGGAACGACTGATCGAGAGTGCCGGTGTCATCGGCAAGTCCAAGCTGATGATCGACGATACCCCCGGTATCAGCATTGCCGAGCTTCGTTCCAAATGCAGAAGAATGAAGCAGGAAAACGGTCTGTCCATGATCATCATCGACTACTTACAGTTGATGTCGGGAAGTGGCGGAAGAAGCAGCGATTCCAGACAGCAGGAGATTTCCGATATTTCGAGATCCCTGAAAGCAGTCGCCAGAGAGCTGTCCGTACCGGTGCTGGCATTGTCTCAGTTGAGTCGGGCTGTAGAGCAGAGACCGGATCATCGCCCTATGTTGTCTGACCTGCGTGAGTCCGGAGCCATCGAGCAGGACGCCGACGTGGTAATGTTCATCTACCGTGATGATTATTATAATCACGATTCGCCGGATAAAGGTATTTCGGAGATCATCATAGCCAAACAGAGAAACGGTCCCATCGGAACCGTACAGCTGGCATGGCTGCCGGAATACACCAAGTTTGCCAATCTGGAAAACGACAGAAAAAAAGATTTCTAAGTATATTACGAATACAGAACATAAAATACGAAAGAGAACAAGTGAGGGAGATTCCCCGCACCTGTTCTCTTTCGTATTTTTATTATATATGGATATGTGGAAAGGAAGAGAATATGGGAGAGTATTTATTGATTTCGGATGCTGCAAAACAGGTAAAGGTGGAGAGCCATGTACTTCGCTATTGGGAAGAGGAATTACATCTGCCCATCAAAAGAAACGAGCTGGGGCACCGCTATTATACGAAGGAAGACGTGGAACGGTTCAAAGAGATCAAGAGCATGAAAGAAAGGGGATTACAGTTGAAAGCAATTAAAATGATATTAAAGGACGGACGGCTGGACGTACTGCCGGAGGAACGGGAAAAAGAGCCTGTAGAAGCCCGGAAAGAGCCGGCAGAAGTCCGGACACCACACATGGCCATCGAGATCGTTGATAAACCGGTGGATAAAGAGATGCCGGTACAGCCGCAGGAGAGGATATGTACGGTGCCGGAGAAGGAAGGACTGCAGAGTGAAAGCAGGGAAGAGAAGGCTAAAAGGCTCCAGTGGATCCTGCAACAGTTGATCCGTGAGGCAGTACGGGAGAATAACCAGGACCTTTGCCGGGAACTCAAGGAAAGCATGGTCAAGGAGCTGGATTATCAGTTCCGCAGCAGAGAAGAACGGGAAGAGGAGAGAGACCGCAGACTGGAACAGCGCAGCGAGGAGTACTATCAGAAGATGGACGAGCTGTTGCGGAAAAAGACCAGGGGACAACTGCGGAAACAGCAGAAAGAGGAGAGAAGGCCGAAAGTGGAAAAAGAGTCCACAGAGATCGCAGACAAAGAAAATACCGGCAGGGAAATTAAGGCAGAAAAAAAGAAAAGGCATTTCATTTTCTGAAATGCCTTCCCCGGGGTACGTGTGCGCCTAGCGGCGCACGTTTCTAACGGGTTAAAGTCCCGAATCCGCCCGGTAGTGGGAAGGATATAGCCGAAGGCAAGGGTGTCCATCGTGAGGTGGAATCTGAAGGAAGCTGGATGTGAGGAAAATACTAACTCATGGGCAAATCTCTGGTCTGACGGACAGAAATCTTATATGAGGTTATGCATGAGGGTAAGGTTGCACGCCAAATCGAAGCCCAATAACTACACGGAATCATGCATGATAAATGAGGCAGATGGATGGAGAGGAAGAAACGTGTGGTACCTAGGGAGGTCTGTGCGGTACGCCTTGAAAGAGGCAACCATTGCATAAAGCAATGCTGAACGCACAGAAGTCAGCAGAGGTCATAGCAGCCAAACGGAACAAGTTCCGTTCGAGGTGAAGGACCGAATCAGTAGGAGTCTTGAGTATGACCGAGAAAGGAGGAATGACCGTCTATGGCAGAAAACATTGAAAACAATGGCTGTTCGCAAAGAGATAATGCGGAACATGAAGGGTATGTGAAAGCGTCCAGGTCATTCA